>DATNPK010000011.1 GCA_036703275.1 Coleofasciculaceae cyanobacterium
TCCTCCTTTGAGTAAGATGTCTTCGCCATAAGTTCCAGGTTGATCCATGTGATATAAATACACAGTAGCTTTGCCACCTTCGCGCCACATATATCTAGAAGTAAAACCGTTGTTGCCGTTAGGTTTTGTTCCTCCAGAAGCGAGATCGCCTTCACCTAGTCCTGGTAGCTTACCACCACTATGTTTAGGACCGTCAAAATCAAAGCCTTTGTCGAACTTTAGCCAGTAGGAAAGATAATATTCTTTCTGTTCAGGAATTACCCACTTTGCCCCAGCATTAGATTGTTCATTATTCGGATAGTTCATCTTGAGAGAATTGTTACCTGAATGAGCGTCTGAACTAGAAATAGAAGCAAACTTGTCCATCTGATTAGACCAGTCAACGTTCCAGTCTTTACTTTGAGCTGCATTACTATACACGGTGCCGCCTTTGTGATTCTCAAATCCGACGGAGATAGCGCTTTTACTTAGTTTGGGTGCAGGCGCAGATATAGGATCGCTAATGGGTGACCCCATTAAAGAAGTGAATTTGGGGACAATTGCATTTTTACCCTGATCGTCAATAATAAAGATCGCTTTAACGGTTTCTCCTGGGTCTAGAGTCTGCCCGTTGCCTTGTCCGTCGATTGTATAGTTGCCCTTACCGTTATTGATGTTATACCCTTGTGGTACTAAATCTACGCCATAAGCTCCTCTGATACTGTAGTCGGCCAGGTTAAAGTTTAACTTCCAGTCTTTAGCAACTGATTCTGAAGTTAAATCTACTTCGAGTTTGTATCCTCCTTTCCAGTCTTGTGATACGTAGGTATTTGCCGAAAGGCTTGAGTTAGAAATTTTAGTGATAGCCATAGTACTTTAAGTAACGAGGTAATTGAATTAATTTGTTTAACTTAATTACCTTTATAAAAGCTTTATCTTGGCTAAAGAGTGACTTCACCAGTCTGGGATCGGACTTTAGGATCACACGGGTTAAGTGAGATAAAAGTTGTCTAATGAGTTAAAGCTATTGGCGATAAACCAAGCGCAATACGATGTAAATTATTAAAAGCGATCGCGATCGCACCAATCTATTTGTCTACATCTGCAATGGTGCTACCACCAGGAATATGAGCGGTAATATTTTGTTCGTGAGCCACTTTATTTTCTGATTGTTGTTCGTAGGTAAGCTCCTGCTCCTTTTGTGCTGCATCTGATGTGCCTTGTTTATCTGCTTCTCGTTCGATATAACTAGAAGGTTTTTTAGCCTCAGAAAAGTCTACGGGTTGATTATTTTAGTTGGTCATGTCTTTTAATTAAAGTTAACGCTTTACTTCACAGTATTGAAAAAGCTTTAATTAAAATAATTCTTCTAAGCAAAAAAAAAGTCTTAACAAGGCGGTAGTCTCCTGTAATTACTGCTCCACCTTGGATCGAGCTATAAAGTTCTCAATATAAATCCCAAGATCAATTGAACCATCTCCTGCCCCACCACGTCTTATTTATAATCTTCGGTAAACCTGCTAGCTTATTTGAGTAAACTACTGTGGAAATTTAAGCATGAATTGGTTTGAATCTGCACGATTGGGTATGTTCGTTCACTGGGGACACAGTTCCACAAAAGGATGGGAGTTATCCTGGCCTTTGGTTGGTGGTGTATTCAGCCTTCCTTATTGTCAAGATGTGGCAGTTGCCGAGTATCATCAAAATGCCGAGAATTTCAATCCTACCGCTTATAATCCCCGACAGTGGGCAACCCTGGCTAAAAGTTTAGGGGTACAGTATGTCATCTTAACCACCAAGCATCACGATGGTTTTGCTCTTTTTCCCACTGCAACCAGTAACTTTTGCTATGCTATGGGCGAACGACCAGACCTAGTTAAACAGTTCGTCGAGGCAATGCGTGAAGCTGGCTTAAGAGTAGGTTTTTATTTTTCCCTAATCGACTGGCATCATCCCGACTATCCCGCCTTTACCGAAGCCGATAAGCCCTATCGTTTTGACAAGCTGCCTCAACCCACACCGCAGCAATGGTCGCGTTTTACTGAGGTAATGTTTGAGCAAATACAAGAACTGCTAACTAACTATGGTCGCATAGATATCATTTGGTTTGATGGTAGCTGGGAACGTACCCCCGAACAATGGCGTAGTTCGGAATTAGGGCAAATGATTCGACAGCTACAGCCAGACATTCTGATCAACGACCGCCTGCCAGGACAGGGAGACTTTGCTACCCCAGAACAGTTCGTACCGCCTCAGTCCCCCAATGGTCTTTGGGAAGTATGTTTGACGATGAACGAAAGCTGGGGTTATAATACTGCCGACAACAACTACAAATCAGCCAGAGCTTTGGTACATACCCTTTGCGAAATAGCTGGCAAAGGAGGAAATTTACTGCTCAACATTAGTCCGATGGGTGACGGTTCAATTCCACCAGCCCAACAAGAGCGTTTATCAGCCGTTGCTGAATGGATGTCGCGCTATGGAGCGAGCATTCTTAACACTCGCTCGGGACTAGAACCCTGGCAGTTTTATGGTTCATCAACTCGCCAGGACAATTTTTACTATTTACACTTGTTAATGAAACCTTACGAAACCATTTCGGTACGCGGTATTCCCATCAAGCAAGTAAAATCAGTTAAAGTCGTCGGAAGTAACGAACCTCTAACTTATAGCACTCGCTGTTCGATCTTAGATGAGCTTACCCAACCCAATCCAAAGGGGGAATTAACAATTAGCGTTCCCGAATCGGTTATCGACCCTTTAGCTACTGCAATCGCCATAGAATTAGCGACCTCTTGACGAACAAAGTAGAATAATATTCTTGAGATCTCTAGCAATAGGGTAAATTTATATGTGGATAGTTGAGAAAAAAGTAGGCATCTTCACTCACTATTTAACCTTTTCGGGTAAGTTCCAGCCAGGAATGGAAAAAGCCAAACATTTCGCCTCTAAAGAAATGGCAGAGATTATGGCTAAAGCTCATGGTGGGGTAAGTCGCCAATTAGATGGGAGTAAGTAAATTGCTTTTCTACACTATTAGAAGATTTTAGAAGAGTTAGCTGGTTGATGGAGAGCGATCGCACATCTATTATTGTCGCTTCGCGGTTTTATCGCTTTTCCCCTCCGCCCCTCTGGGGAACCCGATTCACCTGCCTCTGGTCGTCTGTCTTCTCAGCTGGGTAAGCATCACACAGCAATCTCAGTATAATGACTTCAATAATGTCGCCTCGCGGTTTATATGCGGGGTGTCCCCGCACCCCGATATCGCTTGTCAAGGGCTTACGCAAGCTGCGCCGGTTTAGTCTGTGTTGCCCCTCGTTCTTGCTGACGTTCGGGTTTCGGTTGGTTCGGGGCGTGGCGTTGACTTGGTTTGTCGGTCTTTCTTTGCTGGTTCTGTTTCTCTGCTGGTGTTTTCCGTTGCTTCTGGTCGGTTTGGTTCGGGGCGTGCTGCTTTTGCCCGTCGTTCTTCTCGCTGTGTGCTTTTTGTGGCTTCGGGTTTTCGCGGTTTGCTGGTGGTCGTTCCCGTCGGTGCTTGCCCTGCTGGGGTTCGCTGGCGTGAGAATGACGCAGCCAATGGCGAGAAACGCTACCTTCAATTCTAGTCTCAGCAGCAGTATCGTTCACAATTTTTCTAATTTGTCTCGTTTGGAGAGGTTTATCGCCTTTACGAGAAGCAAAGACCCTGAAACAGCAGTCTTTGCTTCTCTTGGTAGCGAGTAAATCAGATCGGGGCTATAGTGAATCATGCACGGGCTACTCGATCTACCATTACTTGAATATCTAAATCTTTAGCGGACATCCCAGGAACTTCTAATTTTAGATGTAAAGCATCATCAGTTTCGGTCAATTCCGCAGCAGGAACTTTAGCTAAATTACCAAACTCACCAAGATGATCGAAAGTCAAAGCATCATCGAACAAGCGGTTTAATTGGCGTTGCATTGAGTTGATTTCTTGCCAAGGGTTGTAAAATTTGGACTTTAGATTAGACCTCAATGCAAAGACAGAAGAACAATGAACTCCAGCAGGATATTCATTTTACGATGGTCAACTAATTCGCGCTCCGTAGGCTAAGCTCAGCTTAATCGCTCTCATTACAGCCAATCAGAACAGATAAAAATGCTAAATAATCATCCTTTTTTTTACGCTTTGTGTGTCCTCAATGCAGACATAAGTTTAATCGAGAAAACCAAATAGTTCACTTTGATTGTTTTGAATGCGATTTTATTGATGATTCAGTGTGGCGATCACTACGGGTACACCCATTCGGGTAATCGCCTGAACATCTAACTCAAAGGCTGACAAAAAGAATCAGCCCTGGCTAAATAAACCAGGACTCGATTGTTGAGAGTCTAGAAAACAATGATGGTATGAATCTTAGTAGCCGTGAGGAAGGTATTGATTTACATCAACTTGGTCTTGAACATTAGTTTGATTCGCATCTTGACCGATGACGTTACCAGTACCAATAGCAGCAGCCGAATTAGCGTTTAATTGGACTGAAGTTTGAGCATCGGGAGTGGAAGGAATTCCATAACCACCCAAGTCTAATTGGTTTTGGTAACTGGTTTGGTCGGTGTTTTGGTGGATGAAGTTACCAGTGCCGACAGCAGCAGTCGAATTTTTATTGTTTTGAATGCTAGTCTGAGCGTCTTGAGCTTGGGCTACGCTCGGGTTTCCCGAGCTTGTAGAACCAAGCTGTTGTGCCAAAGCAGTTAGAGGAGCGAAAGCGATAACAGCAGTAAGAATCGATCATGTAGTTTTTTTCATGAGTTAAGACCTCGATCTGGTAAAAGTAAAATTTAGTAGTTGTTTTGCTTACATTCACTAGTTACGTAAAAGCTATTTTTTTTATGCAGATTTACTTTTAGTTGGTCAAGAAGCGATCGCAACATCTATAACGTCGCAAAGGGAGGCGGTTGCCAAGCAAGTCGTTAGACTCAGCTAGTCCTTTAGAGCGGTTTAATTGCTTTCCCCTCCACCCCTCCTCAAAAGGGTAGGTTTTTTACAAAGAGGTGAGTAACGGCTTGACTAAGAGTGTATAAGTAAAAAATTACTCAAAAGACTAGAGAGCATCAAATGGGATCTCTGGCATGGCAATGTTTTTGAAGCTTTACAGCAAATAGACGTATGGCAACGATTCACGAATTAAAGGGTCATATCGACGTCAAAGAATTGCACAGCAATAGTTTGAATCGTATTCCTTAAACTGTAAAGCATAAGAAATTGTTGATTAATTATAAGCATATTTGAAATTGGTCTTACGATTAAAATAAGATAATTTCAATGTATAAAATTACAATATATTGGTTATGAAACGTAAAGCAAGCTTGATTTATATTGTTATGGCAAGTTGTCTGGGCGCGATCTCTCTACCTAGTCTGGCTCAATTTCCTAATCCTACTCAAAACCCCGTGCCGACAGCCCAACCAGTAACAACTTCTGCTTCAACACCCCAGTCTGGCTTTTTTTGCGATACTAGTGGAAAAGTTCCGACAACTATGTATAAAAGTAGACAAGGAAATTCAGAACCCTGGATTCAGTGGGTCAGCGATCATTTTTCTGGTTCTGGATGGAGTCCAGATACACGTTGCAAAGAGGTCAGCTCTCGCTTGGAAACCTACCGCAAGGACAAGAAACTAAAATATGTGACTTTAGGCACGGTTAATAATCAATCAGTCATTTGTGTTGCTAGCAAAGATCAAGGACCATGTGAAGGAATTATCTACACTCTTAAGCCTGGTCAAGACGGAATACAAGCGTTAAATAATCTCTTTGCTTGGCGTCAAGGAGAGCAAGGCTTGGAGTCAAATTACGAATCAGTTATAGCAATTCCCTATATTAATGTAGGAACAAGACTAGATAAAACCACAGCCGAAGCAACATCAGAACCCAAAACTGGCACAACTAAAAAAACTGCACCGCAACAAGTAACTCCCGACAAATATAGAGAGTTATAAGCAAGCATGGCGCTCGAACAGAATGAAAATTTGTCGCAGACAATTCCCACTAAAAATTCTTAACTACGCGGTTCTATCTTTGCTAAATAACTATAAATGGAAAGTAAAAATACTCTTGCCTACTGTCATAATTTGTGGAGGTGTTTGGCAACAACCCGTACAAACCCAAGCAGTACCGAGTTACGTTCTTCCTGACGATACCTATAGTCAAGATATTTATGAATTAGCACAGTCTAGCACTGTCAGAATTATTTATGATAATGCTGCTGGAACGGGGGTCATTATTTATCAAGCAGGACAAACATATACTGTTCTTACTAACTGGCACGTTGTAGGGACTGATAATGTTTTTCAAGTTATGACTGCTGACGGTCAAATACATCAATTATTGCAACCTCCACAACAGCTAGGTAATTTTGATTTGGCTATTGTCCAGTTTCAAAGTCTTGAGAATTATCAAGTAGCTACCGTTGCTTCTGATAATCTAAAAGTAGGAGAAAAAGTATATGCAGCGGGTTTCCCTCTCTACGAACAAAATGATAGTTCGGTTAATACCATTTCCTTGGGAACTCAAGCATTCAGACTGACTCAAGGGGAAATATCTTTAATTCCGCCTAAGTCATTACCAGAGGGGTATCACTTAGGATATACCAATAATACAGAAATAGGCATGAGTGGAGGACCTATTTTTAATACCAAGGGTTTTTTGGTCGGGGTTCATGGTCGAGGTAAGTATCGTGACCCCGATTTTGGTGTATACACTTTTGAAGATGGTAGCGAACCAACGCCCGAAATGCTGGAAACCATGATTAACTCTAGCTGGGGAATTCCCATTTCAACTTATTTACAATTTACTTCCCAAGCATCACAAAACTAATTTACATATGAATCGTTTTTTTTAAATTCTAGTTTACTAACAAGTATTATATCGGGAACGGCAGTTACGGCAGCACTAATCATAATTCAATCTTCGGTAGTGTAGCAATAGTGTTGACAAGATAAGAAGATTTACGAGGCAATAAATCAGTGTAAAAATTGAGAAAATTATTAAATGACGGTTTCGATAGCAGTAACTTGTCCTAGTTGTAAATCTACCAAGGTGGTAAGAAATGGCAAATCATCTCAAGGAAAACAACGCTATCGTAAGGAGCAATAGTCAATGTTCTGGTTGTACTTTTAGCTTAGATTACGAACAAAACGGTAACAAGCCACAAGTCAGAGGAAAAATTACGCAAATGGCAGTCAATGGTAGTGGTATACGCGATCTAGCTAGATTACTCTCAGTAAGTACCCATATAGTCATGAAGACACTGAAAAAAACACCCCTTAATAGAAAACGTCAATCACCAATGGTGAGAGAATTTTGGTTCGCCAGAGCTAGTTGTCGAAGTTGAGAAAGTAGAAGTAGACCAAATGGCGAGTTTGGTTGGCCAAAAAATTTACTCGCGATGGCTGTGGCACGCTAAGTTGAAACAGCTACTCAAGCCGTTGGCAATTACCAAATTTTATCCGGATAAACTTAAAACTTACCCTGGTCATCTAACCAAAGATGAAAGGCAAATCAGTAAGTACAAGATGCAAAAGATTGAGCGCGAGACACGGCGAATTTAGTTCGCCATGTGTAATCGCGCTGTTGAGAAAAAGCATTTGACCTTAAGAACCAGAATTAAAAGATTACAGCGAAAAACTATCTGTTTGTCTAAAATAACTCAGATGCACGATTTAGTAATTGGTTTGTAGATTAACAAGTATGAATTTGGTAGAGAAATCTAGCTGTTTCAACACTGTTGCTACACTACCTTGCCATGACTGGATTACGACAGTATCTTTTAGCGCATTTCATTTATTGTTCTGCTACTTAGTTTTTCATCTTGAAATTGTCGGGCATAAAATCTAGCGTATACGCCATTTTTATCTAGCAATTCTTGATGACTTCCTGACTCAACTATTTGCCCTTTCTCTAAGACTAAAATGCGATCTGCTCGTCGTACGGTAGCTAAACGGTGGGCAATGACAAACACGGTACGATCCTGCATAATTCTTTCTAAAGCTTCCTGTACTAAGGCTTCAGATTCTGAGTCTAAAGCTGAGGTGGCTTCATCTAAAATTAGGATTCGAGGATCGAGTAAAATAGCACGGGCGATCGCAATTCTCTGTCTTTGTCCTCCTGATAAATTGACTCCTCTTTCTCCCACATAAGTAAAATAGCCTTGGGACAGTTCGCTAATAAACTGATGTGCATTAGCAATTTTAGCAGCGGCTTTAATATCTTTGTAAGCGAAATTGCTTTTTCCAAAAGCAATATTCTGAGCAATCGTACCAGAAAATAAGGTATTTTCTTGCGGAACAATTCCTATTTGTTGACGCAAGCTTTTGAGCGTAACATCTTGTATATTGACACCATCTATAAAAATTTGCCCACAATCTGCATTATAAAAACGAGGCAATAAATTTACTAAAGTAGATTTCCCAGCTCCTGAAGAACCGACTAAGGCAATAGTTTCTCCAGGGTAAGCTAGCAGGCTTAAATTATTAATTACAGGAATGCCTTTTTGATAGCTAAAGCTAACAGCAGCATATTCAACTTTACCCGTTACTGACTGTAAAGCGATCGCCTTTTCTGTTTCGATTACCGCTGGTTTAATTGTCAATAATTCAAAAATCTTATCTACTGAAGCTTGTCCTTCTTTGAAACTATTATAATTACTTGTGGTATGAGTAATCGGATCGATTAATAGTGCTACCCCCGTGATATAGCTCACAAAATCTTTTCCTGTAAGATTACCCAAGGAAATCTGCCAACCGCCTAAGAAAAAAATAAATAATACGGTCATTACCAACAAAAAACCGACCACCACAAATTGAAATGCTTTTGCCTTCTCTGCCTGATATTTAGCCTGTCGGTTAGCTTCTGCTTCATGACTAAAACGTTCCAGCTCATAACTTTCGGCGGCAAAAGCCTGGACTAAGCGAATACCTCCCAATACCTCGGTTAACAAAGCAGATAAATTAGAAATGCGGTTTTGACTACGCCGTGAATATTGCAATAACTTTTCGCCAAACGCCCCAATAATTAATCCCATTACTGGAGCTAAGATCAAAGTTGCGATCGTCAACTGCCAATTAAGCCAAAGCATATAGCCCAGCACCACAACTAACTGCAAAATACAGGGAACAAAATCATGAAAAAACTGATTAATTACTTCCCCAATGCGATCGATGTCTTCGGTTAAACGATAAGTCAGATCTCCTGTTTTAGCTTTTTCAAAGTAGTTTAAACTTAGCTTTTGTAAATGGCTATAAACAGACTTTCGCAGGTCTAAGGTGATGTTGAGAGCCGCTTTCGCCATCAATGAATCTTGTCCGTATTGAGCAACGCCCTGTAGGAGAAAAACAATCGCAGTTAATCCTGCTAGTCGAGCAATACTACCAGGATCTCCTTTGCCAATGTATTGACTTACTTCTCCTGCCAACCATGCTTTAATCGGCCAGAATACTGTAAATATGAGAGTACAGACAAAAGCCCAGACTATGATTAGACTTTGCGGACGAATAAACGGTATGAGTTGCCAGTAGCTACGATTCTTCAAAGCTGCCTTATAGAGTTTATGGTAGTCATCAGTCTACACTAGAGCTTGTTGCTGTCAATTAATTTTGTATTTTTGAGCTATCTATTCAAGGCTAATTGTCAAAAATTGACAAAAAAAAAGTGCGTTGTCTAAAGACGCACCCTGAAAATTGGTAAATAATAATGAATATCTAGTCTTAATATTTATTATTTCACAGCTTTTTTTAATCATCGCTATATTCATATAATCTTGTTTAAATAACAACAATCTTTATCTTGTCTTTATATAAATGCATTTGCGGTGATTTAGTAACCTTCAGATTTATGGCTTTTTAGCTATTGACTTTCGGTTTTAAATCATTATTTATTGTTCTAGAGTTGAGGTCAAAAACTGACTTTTTAGGCTCTGACTTATCAATGCCATGATTAACTATTAACAGCCAGGCTAAAATTCGTTCTCTTCTATATAGCGTAAAGCTAAATACATTAGTCCGACAAAGACAGCCATACCAATCAAAATTATGCCAATGAGGCTATTTCCTGCCCTAAAGGCGATCGCGATCGCTGCCAAGAAAGGAATAACCAAAACTGCCAACACTATACTCAGCTTAACAGGAGTCCAGTGAATATCTTTCCAGGTAGTTTCAATCTTACCGTTGCCTCCTATCTGTGGTAATTCCGCCTTTTGAGATTTAGCAATTCTGCCTTGGACTAATCTTTTGGGTAGGTTGTGCTTTTCTGGTGTCATAGCTAGGGAGCAAAAATTAATTAAAGTTTGCACGATCAATATTCTTTCGTGATTGACCAGGGCTTCGCCCTTCGAGGTATGAGGTATGAAGTATCAAGCTAGCTGCTTACTTGCTCCTGACTTCAAGACACAAGCCTTTTTCAAAGAGCGTGAACTTCGTACTTCATACTTTTTTTGACCAAACAAAATATCAAACTCAGGCATTCAGATTAACCACTTAACCGAGAGAATGACAGGATCTGCGTAAATATAGTTATTAATACTTAAAATATTGTGATAAATATTAGTTTAAATTCATTAAACAACCAAAGCTTACTAGTTTTCTGTAGACAGCGCAATTTTGCTCGTTTAACCTTTCAGTAGATCGAGACTGTATTAAATATGAATGAGGCTGTATGAGTGGAGATGCGATCGCCTTGGCTAAAAAGATCAAAATTCAGTTTGAACATTGCCAAAAGCGAAGGCAATATTCTCAGATGGCAAAACTGATAACTTATGCTTTACAGGTAATTCCGAGTAATTATAATCAGCAGATTTTTGGCTATATTCCCAATCTATTTTCACAAGTTGAACTAGATCTTACTTCTCAAATACAGGCAAAGGAGTTATTGATTGGCGAACCTGTAGTTTATAAAATCTATTATCCTGCTCAACAAGAACTATACGGCATTCCCTATTTTTATATTTTTTGCTATCTTCAAGAAAATTCTCAACAGCTCAATGTTTATTTTCAAAGCGCACATCCACGCTCTAAAAATTTATCTCCCGAGCAATACTATTTAAACCAATCAACCATAAATTTTGAAGGGGGTATATCCGCTTTTAATTCTAACAACCTATCGGTAATTAGCATTAGCGATCCTGGACATTTTATTCCTGGATTAACCTCTAGTTACTATGCAGGATCGGCAGAATTAAACTTTACCAAACTAATTGCCCAGGTATTAGAACAAATCTGTAATTTAGCAAAGATTAAGCTTAATAATACAATGCTGTTTGGTTCTTCAGCAGGTTCATTTGGCGCATTGCTTAGCAGCACCTATTTGCAGCAAAAGACTAACGTTTTAGCAGTAAATAGTCAAATTTACTTACAAAATAGAAACCATTTAATGAAGTTTTTGTTTGGAGTTAATCAACCTCAAAAGCTCTTGACAAAATTTGGCAATCAAATTGACTGTTACTATAGATTTAAACAAGATTTGAGGAGCATTCCCAACATTTATATCTTGGCTAACATCAACGACCATCTACATCAAAGAAACTTCGATTTTTATCAATTATATTTATCTAGATTTACTCAAAAAGGTCTTAATAATCAATCCGTTTTTGATAGCTACTATGGCATAGAAGGTCATGGTCGCCCTGAAACAGCTTCTTTAAAAGCTAAAATCGAAATTGCTAGAAAAATTTTAACCATGAAGTCAAGCGATCAATAATTCAACTTAAAGCAAAATAGGATAATTAAAGCGATTACCCGAAGGGTATCCGTGATAGAGTCCTTTAGGGGACATTTATTTCTACAGCCAGATCTCAGGCACCTCAGTCTACTACTAAATCTCTGATTACTTTTGAGCAATGCTATTAAGCGACAAACTGAATATCCGGTAATAGCGGATCTTTAACAATACCAAAACCAGCGTAATTCCAACGCTCCATTAAGCCTTTGAGTTGAATTGGCGAAGCTGTTTCTACGGTAAGGCGATCGCGAAATTCTTGACCGTGAGTATTAATGTAGCTCATGGCATCATAATCATGCTGAAAGACTAACAGATAACTTGCTTCAACACCTCTTGATTCGGGCATCCGAGCCACTAAATATTTGCCGTCTTGCTTAGAACGAATTAAGTAATTAATTTGTAGTAACATTCTTGCTCCTGCATCCCGATCTATATTTCTGGATGGAACTTAATTTTAAAGCATTGCATTTGTCTTGTATCAGCTTAGCGAACTGATGGCTACTTGAGATCTGCCAATTTAATTTTGGGGTCAACCGCTTTTAAGAGCAAATCCGCCAGCAAGTTACCGATAATCAACATAGTTGCTCCCATCATCAGACTTGCCATAACTAGATATTTATCTTGAGCTTGAACTGCCTGCAAAGTTAAACGTCCCAAGCCTGGCCAATTAAAGAAAAATTCAGCGATAAACGAACCACCGAGCAAGCTGGCAAATTCAAAACCTAACAAAGTGATTAGAGGATTAATGGCATTGCGCAGTGCGTGAACATAAATAACTTTGTTTTCTGGCAAACCCTTGGCACGAGCGGTTTGAATATAGTCTTGACGCAGTACATCTAGCAGTTGACCTCTGGTTAAACGCTGCAATCCCGCGAAACTAGTAATACTCAAAGCTATGGTAGGCAACACCATATGCCAGGCAATATCGAGTATCTTACCCAGAGGCGATAGCTCTTCATGATTGATAATAGTCATGCCACCTACGGGAAAAAGAGGAGACAAAAACTGAGCAATAATTAAAAAGATTAGGGCGGTAATAAAGCTGGGAAATCCTTGTCCAAAATAACTCAGCACTCGCAGAACTTGATCGACACGACTATTTTGCTTGACTGCGCTGAGAATCCCCAAAGGAATGGCGATCGCCCAAGTCAGCACGATCGAAGCGATCGCTAAAGCTAGGGTGGCAGGAATCCTTTCGATCAGTAGCGAAGAAACGGAACGAAAGTAAACGAAGCTTTCGCCGAAATCAAACCGAGTAATTACTCGCCACAGCCAGCGAAAATATTGAACCATGGCTGGCTGATCTAAGCCAAACTGTTCGGTTAGCTCGTTAATCCGTTCGGGGGTAATCTGAGGGTTTTCTCTGAGGGTATCAAGATAGTCTCCTGGTGCTATTTCGACAATGGCAAAACAAAGAGCAGAAGCCAAAAGTAGAGTTAATACAGCCTGGAATAATCTCTTGAGAATGTATAGAGTAGTTTCACTATAGAGAATATTTTGAAGCTGAGATAATGGCGATCGCGCGATCGCATTGTTACTTTGAGCCATAGATTTATCCAGTTAACTCGTTAATCAAACAATAGCCGAGTGGCAATTAAGCGAAATAGGCTGCAATCCAAAATAAACTATCGACTAAAATTGTGCTTAAAACTGCCCCAGCAAACGCCCACCAGTGTAGCTCGGTTTTTTTCAAAGACCACCAGCTAACCGCTAATAAAATATTAACCAAAACAATTGCCCAACTAATACCCCAAAAAGTTTGAACTTGAGTCAAGGCGGCTTTAAATATTGGCGAAGCCAAAGCAGGATCTAGATCGACAGTCATTAACTCGCGCCAGTAAGGAATTACCTCAACCAGATAAAAGTACAAATCGGTAATAGCTGTACCCAGCAACGAGCCAAGATAAAAGAAATTACCAATTTTTCCCCAACCGCGCCAAATACACCAGAGGGCAAAAGGTAGACCAATAGATTCAATTGGAAGATGAATTAAAGGTTCAGACCTCAACCAACCCCAATAAATTGAACCAGCCAGCCAACTCCAGCTAAAGCCTAAGATAATATCACCCCACCAGCGGCTTTGAGGTCGTTCCCACAAATACCATCCTAGTCCCACCCAAAACAGAGTCAACAGCAGGCTAACCTTAGGAAACAGTCTGACTATTGGAGCTTGAAAAAATACTGGTACGGAAACCAAAAAAGAAGCTGTAAAAAATACGCGCCATGCTTTACGCTCTTGGCTTTGTTGCAGAGTCAAACTGAGAATGTTGGGGGTCGTCGCTGAAGAGCAGTCGGAACTTGAAGAAGATGTCACAAGCAGAATAAATAATTGTGTTGGGTGGACTAAGTTTAATTTTTGTTACTTATCTTTACCTTTATTCAAAATACCACAGTTTTTTGGTCGGGGATCTGCATAACCAAGATTAAGAACAGGATTAATTTTAGTCCTAAATAGAATATCGACCTTAAATTATCTAAATCGCCTTAAGCTTTTTTAAAGATTTGCTGCTAATTTTAAAGCCCAAGTGATATTTGCATTTAAAGACTTTACAGCCGAGCGCCAACATGAATCGTAATAATTAAATATTATTTTAATATGATTAATTCAAGGCTAAACCTTCCTTAACTTATCTTTGACCATAAATGTCCTAAACTGCAAGTTAATTATAGATAGAGCTACAACAGATGCAGGAACAAATCTATACAAATTACCGCTTGCTCTTACCTACAGAAGAAGTATTAGGCACGATCGCAGTTAAAGATGGCATCATCTTAGATATACAACCAGGGATAGTATCCCAAGGGCAAGATGGCAATGGTAACTATCTTGTACCTGGATTAATTGAACTTCATACCGATAACTTAGAAAAGTGTATTTCTCCTCGCCCTGGAGTCAGGTGGAATTTAGCTGCTGCCGCAGTCAATCACGATCGCGATTTAATCAGTTCGGGTATTACTACAGTATGTGATGCGATCGCGATTGGTGATGTTACCCCCAGAGACGATTCTTTGAGGTTACATCATTATGCACCAATGATCGAGGCGATCGCCCAAGGACAAGCAGCAGGAAGGTTTAGTGCCGATCATTGGCTACACTTGCGGTGTGAATTAGGTTACGAACATCTTTACGACATCATTGAACCCTTAGCACAGCATCCTTTACTAGCACTGATATCTTTGATGGATCATACTCCTGGTCAACGTCAGTTCGTCAATACTGAGAAGTACAAACAATATTACGTCGGTAAGCATGGAATACCAGTTGAGAAGATGGAAGAGTTTATCAAGATGCGTCTAAACAACCAGAGACAATATGCGGTTGAAAACCGACAGGCGTTAGTAAAAATGACGACAGAAAAAGGAATATCTCTAGCTAGTCATGATGATGCGACAGTGGATCATGTACGAGATGCGATCGCCGAGGGAGTCGTTTTGGCTGAATTTCCCACTACGATTGATGCAGCCCAAGAAGCACACAGCAACGGTTTATTAGTGCTTATGGGTGCGCCAAATCTGGTTTTGGGTGGTTCGCATTCTGGTAATGTTTCGGCAATAGAACTAGTGAAATTGGGTCTAGTTGATATTATTTCATCTGATTATGTTCCTAGAAGTTTATTACAATCAGCATTTATTATCACTCAACAAAGTAATCAACCACTGTATCAAGCGATTAAGCTGGTTACGCTCAATTCAGCTAAAGCGATTAATTTAGATCGGCAAATTGGTAGTTTAGAAGTTGGGAAGGTAGCCGATTTTATCACAGTGCATGACGATAAAATTGTCCCCAGAATTTTAGAAGTATATAAACAAGGCGATCGCGTTGCTTAAACCAGAGGAATAAAGGATGAAGGATGAGATAAACCATTGTCAGTATATTATTTATGCATGTCCTGTCAAAGACTTGAATACTCAACTTGAAACTTATTTTGCTCAAAGCCTTAAGTTGTTTGGTGAGAATACGGCACATAAATATATGCCACACTGCACTTTGACTGGGTTTTTTAACGCTCCGTTGAGTTTAGTTGCGCTTTATCTTCAGGCTTTAGATCGAGCCTATATAGAAGCCAAAAATAATTTAGCTTTAGATATAAATATTAAACAACTAACTTTTAAAGAAAATTGGCATGGTTTAGAATTACGGGCTGATGGAGTAAAACAATTAATTAGCCATTTTGCTCGCTTAGAAAATTCTTTAACTCGCCCAGAAAAGCTCAGATTAAAAGATTGGCTGCACCTCAGCTTGGCTTATGGTTTTAGTTCTAAAGATAGCGATAATTTACGTAAGTTGGCAACAGAAACTATCAATCTAAAAGCCGATGTAAATTGGCAATTACGTTTCTATCAAAAAAATGCCGATTGGTCTTGGAAATGCTTAAAAACTTGGGATCTTGATTAAAAACATCTTCTAAATATATAGCAAGCAAATTATAGTCTAAGGCTTGAAAATTTTGTTAAAAAGGGAATAGAAAGTTGATTGAAAATGACCTGCTATGAGAGCGATCGCCAAGATTTTCTCAACTAAAGGACTCGCATTATTAGACATTGTTAAAAGCTAAAGGACATCTGATTTTCCCTCGATAATTTTTACTATCTTGGGTTAAAAATTTCACCATAAAATATTCATTAGGTACATCAAAGGGTGATTGAATCCCATAATCACTTGCGGGTTTAAATCCAAATCGAGCATAAAATTTAGCATCACCTAAAACTATAACTATTGGTGCTAATATTTTGTCAGCTATTTCTAAACCAGTTTGAATTAATAAGCTGCCTATTCCTTTATTTTGATATTCTGGTAACACTGCCACTGGTGCTAAGGCTAATACTTGAGTAACTTCTTGGGCAATTAGATCTATGTAGCTAAATATAATATGACCAATTATTTTCTCGTCTAATACCGCTACTAAAGATAGTTCTGGAATATAGCGATCGCTGTGTCTGATTTTGTCTATTAGTTGTGCTTCATTCTCTTGTTCAAATGCTAAGTTGTTAACCAAAGCTATCTTGGAATAATCTGGTAATTCTTCAGCACGTATTGTTAAATTATTGATTATTTGACGATCGCGCTCGCCTTTTATTTTTGGTTCTTTGCTCATTCGCCTGACTAATACTAAACATAAAATAAAAACTGCTTGCTCTTTTATTAGCAAACAGTCTTTAATTACTTCTTACTTCCGCAAAGCGATATTAGCCTGGTTCTTCTTCATATTCAGGAGCTTTTTGCTTCTCAGGAATATTTACTGGAGGAGGGTTATAAGGCTCGGGTTTGATATCGTCATCCCAGACATCTTCTGTAGTTGCTTTCTCATATTCATACTCTTTCACTGGAGGAGCGTCGTATACCTGTGCTTTATATACCTCTGGTTCAACGTCTTCCCAGTTGTTTTCTTCGTATTCTTCCTCATAAGGAATTGCTTCTGCCTGTTGTCTCATCGGAGGCGGTGCAACGCGAGCTTCTTGCCATTCATCCTCATCCCAGCGTTCCTCTAATACAGGCTCTCTAGTATCTACGGTCGTAGATATTGGCGGACGAATAGGAATTCCTGTTGGTAGCTGATTTTCGGCTTTAATAGTTTGAGGATAATATTCCTCGCGATCGTTTTCCCAAGGTGGACGACCAATACCAAGGCGTTCCAAAAGTCCAACAGAGATTTGCTGGATACGTTCTTCCGAGCCTTCAAAAACAATTAGGCGATTTGGACCACTACTAACTACTTCTTCAATAGATAATTCATAGGTACTAATGAACTGTTCGGGGATTTGCGGTATCCCCAAAGAAGCAATTACGATCGAGTTGACTGCACCATTTTCGGCATCAAATTGAAAGTCCCTAACTTTGCCCAAAGGTTCTCCAGCTTCGGTAATAACCTCGCAATTGATCAGCTTGCTATATATTTCGATATCGATATCTTCGATGGCATTCTCATCGTCTACTAAAATTACATCTCCAGTTTGACGAATGCTCTCGAGATACATATATTTTGGTATACCAGACACCGAAAGTAAGTTATCTCGTAGTCCCAAAGCTACCACTTCTCTACGGTCTATATCTACCAAAACCTCTTTTACCACCCCCAATCTCTTGCCACTATTGCGCGCAATCACTTGAGTGTTAATAAATTCAGAACGTAGATGTATGTTTTCAATTGTCATTTTGCTGTTTGGTTAATGTAAGCTACTGCTTGCACTTGCTGCTTATATAGTATTTTTTTTAAATCTGGAACAATTTAAGCTGTTGTTTCAAAATGATGCCATAAAAGCTACCAAGGTTCTTATTTTACAATTATTGGAATTAATCTTCCGTAGTTTTTTATAAGATCATTCTAGCTAATCCCGCAGCAATTGCCCTATTGGAGCATGAATACTAACTTTTGGCAAGAACATAAATTGAGTTACACTAAACTCACACAGCTAAAGCTAAGCAACCTATTTGAGCAAAAAATCCGAGTTGCAGATTATCTCCATCTAATGTTATTTTCGAGATCTACAATAAGAGCTATTAGTCTAATGGTACTTGTCGATTTAGTAACTGCTGAAAACTATTTAGGTTAGGCAAAGATGATTGTGCGCCATTTTTAGTCACAGCCAAAGCCCCTGCTACTGTCGCCCACTGTACCGCTTCCTTAATAGATTTGCCTGATGCTAAAGCAACTGCCAAAGCACCATTAAAAGCATCGCCAGCAGCTACGGTATCTACAACAGGTACAGCAATAGGTTTGATCCAAAAATCTTCTGCTTCGTTACTATAGATTGAGCCTTGGCTTCCTAAAGTAACAATGACGTTTTTAACTCCCATCTGGTGTAAAAAAGAAGCTGCTTGTTTAGCAGTAGTGACACCATCGACAGTAAAGCCTACTAGTTGACTGGCTTCAATCTCGTTGGGTGTAATAATATCTACTAAGCTGTATAGCTCTTCGGGTAGATTTGAGGTAATTGGAGCAGGATCGAGTATTAGTAAACAATCATGAGCTTTCGCTTCTCTAGCCGCGGTTAAAACTGTGGCAAGGGGAATACCTAGTTCTAACAGCGCGATTTTAGCTTTGGGAAGTAAAATCTTAAATTGCTCTATTTCTTTATCTCTAACTAAATTATTTGCTCCTGCCGCACAAGAAATTGTGTTTGCACCTTGGCGATCGACTACAATCGAGGCAATACCTGAATAAGTATGAGGGTTTACGATAATTCCGCTGGTATTCACCCCCGCCGTTTGTAAACCTTCGATCAAAGTTTTACCAAAGCTATCGTCACCAATTTGACCAACCAAACTCACGGCTGTACCTAGTTTAGCGATCGCCACCGCTTGGTTGGCAGCTTTTCCTCCAGCAGCCGAAAAGAAGCGATCGCCAATTACCGTTTCTCCCTTTACAGGTAAATGAGAAACCTCGATCGTCAAATCTAAATTAATACTGCCCAAGACAACTACGGTCATTATGCTTTATATCTAAATCTCGGATGTTTATTGATTATAAGTCTTACTTACTTACTCGACAAATCGGCAATTGCCATAAACCCCTCTATCTAAAATTTCAGAATGGTTGGGTTAGGGATAAAACTTAGAGGCAACGATCGCACCTCGCTGGCAAAATCGGTTAACCCAACCTAAGAAACAATTAAATACCCAAGCGTTGATAAATTTCATCCAAATTTTTTAAGTGATGATTTGGATCGAAACAAGCATCTATTTCAGCGGGGGATAAAGTGTTCGTTACTGTCTCATTCTGAGAAATTAATTTACGGAAGTCGCCATCAATTTTGTTCCATGCCTCATGAGCGCATTCTTGCACTACCCGATAAGCTGATTCACGATTCATGCCTTTTTCAACTAGGGTAAGCAAGACTCGCTGACTAAAGATTACTCCACCATAAACATTCATATTGCGCTTCATGTTTTCTGGATATACCAGCAGGGTTTTCACCAAACCAGTAATTTCTTTGAGCATAAAGTGAGTCAGTATGCAGCTATCAGGCAAAATAACTCGTTCTACAGAACTATGAGAAATATCTCGTTCATGCCACAATGCCACGTTCTCTAAAGCAGCTACCGCGTTACCACGGACAATTCGCGCCATCCCAGTTAATCGTTCCGAACGAATTGGATTGCGTTTATGAGGCATAGCGGAAGAACCTTTTTGCTTTTTAGAGAAAAATTCTTCAACTTCTAGGACATCTGTACGCTGTAAATTACGAATCTCTACGGCAAAACGCTCAATAGAGGCAGTTAGCAAAGCCAACTGCTGAACATAATCAGCATGGCGATCGCGAGAAATAACTTGAGTTGAGGCACAATCTGGTTCTAAACCCAACTTCTGACAGGCGATCGCTTCTATTTGAGGATCGACGTTAGCATAAGTACCTACTGCCCCAGAAATCTTACCTACAGCAATTTCTTTACGTAATCTGACAAGGCGATCGCGGTTACGTAATACTTCAGCCAACCAGCCAGCCAGCTTGAAGCCAAAAGTAATCGGTTCGGCATGAATTCCGTGCGATCGACCTACCATTACCGTATAGCGGTGTTGCTGCGCTTGATAACGAATTGCCTGAATAAGCTCTTCTAGACATTCTAGGATTAGATTGAGGCTAACCACCATCTGTAGAGCAATTCCAGTATCTAAAACATCGGAACTAGTCAATCCTAAATGAATATATCTGCCTGCATCGCCGACATACTCATTGACGTTGGTTAAAAAGGCAATAACATCATGGCGCACTTCAGCTTCAATTTCCAAAACCCGTTGTGGATCGAAATTAGCCTTGGCTTTAATCTCATCAACAGCTTCTTGGGGAGTATAACCTAGTTCTGCTTGTGCCTCGCAGACTGCTATCTCAACCTGTAGCCATGTTTTGAGTTTATAGTTATCAGTCCAAATTTCGCCCATTTCGGGCAGGGTGTAGCGTTCAATCACAGTCTGTTCAGCAGAATACAACTGTCAATTGTACAACTATGTATGTAAAAGTGAGTTAATCTATTTCTTAAGCTGGCAACAGGACTTGAACCTGCGACCGGCTGATTACAAATCAGCTGCTCTACCAACTGAGCTACGCCAGCACTAGAAATACATAATAACAGACTATTTAATATCTAAGCAAATTTTTTTTAGATCTAACTGTAAAATAAACCTAACCCTCATGCCATACTGCTTTCAATTGCCCAGCGGGCCAACTCAGTACGATTATTCAAGCTGGTTTTATTAAGCATATTAGAGACATGACTTTCAATGGTTCGTTGACTAACATTCAATTGTTTGGCGATTTCACGATTTGCCATCCCCTTAGCTACTAGTTGAACTACCTTTAATTCTGTAGGAGTCAACTCCACATTGTGAGGAACATGAATGGTTGGTGCACCATCCAAACCTTTGGGACGGCCTTGTTCCCAACGTTTAATTTGTTTAAGAGAAGACTCAACTTGGGCAACTAATTCTTCTGGTTCAAAAGGTTTGGACATATATACATCAGCACCTTCGTTTAGACCTTTAACTTTGTCTTGACTTTGACCCTTAGCAGAAAGAAATAGTACAGGAATACGATTGGTCGTTGGTTCTTGGCGAATATGCTTAACTAGAGAATATCCATCCATCTCTGGCATCATTACATCACAAATAATCATGTCAGGAACGTTATGATCTAAAACCTCTAAAGCTTCTCTACCATTTTCGGCGGTATCTACGTTATATCCTCTAAATTCGAGATAGTCTTTAACTAGCAAAATCAAATTAGGATCGTCATCTATGAGCAGCAGTTTCTTATTATCTCTCTGAGGATTGTCTTTCATAGGTATTAATATTTAGTCTTTAGCGTAAGCACGGATTTATTCCGCTTTAGTTATGTATCCCTGTCTATAATTTAAGTCTGGGAGGGAATATTCAATTGATAAATTTAAGAATATGTTAATTCAACTAGATCATCGGCAACTTATTGTTGGCTGATATAACTGTAAAATTACACAATACCTAATTTAACCTCAATCTTGTTTTTCGACACCCTTTTGCTAGCAAATAGCTTGAAACTAAATTTAAGTCCCCAATGTAGTTATCCCTGATTATCAATATTATGATTAATAATCTCCAAATTGACTATTTTTTATAATTCAGTAATCATCCTGATTATTTTAGGTACAAATTTTTTAAAAGATCATATTAAATAAGTTTTATTAACTTTAGACATATTATTTTTTCAATCATGGTCATTTTTACCGAGCAAGTAAATGAATTAATGAGATCGCGGCGTTCTACTAAACCAAGATTATTTAACGGCAACAAAATTAACGACAACATCATTTGGGAAATCCTGGAAAATTCTAATTGGGCACCCAATCATGGTTTGACTCAACCTTGGCGATATAAAGTTTTCAATGGTTCTGGATTAAATAAATTAGCAGAGTTTCAGGCAAATTTATATCAACAAACTACGTCAGAAGCCGAATTTAAGCTAGAAAAATATGAGCGGATGAAGACTAATATACTTAAGTCTTCTCATGTAATTGCTATCTGTATGGAACGGCAAAAATCCGCCAAAATTCTGGAAATAGAAGAAATAGAAGCTGTGGCCTGTAGCGTGCAAAATATGGCACTAACTGCTGCTGCCTACCAAATTTGCAGTTTTTGGGGTTCTGGTGGGGTGACTTATACTCAAGAGTTAAAAGAGTTTCTTGGTTTGGGAGCAAAAGATAAATGTCTTGGGTATTTATACTTGGGATATAGTGACAGTCCAACTACTAAAAGCCGTCGGGATCCAATTAAGCAAAAGGTAGAATGGATTACCTAGAGTATTTTTCAGTTTTTAATATCGCAACAAAAAACTAATCTCGATGTATTGCTAGATTATCTTAACCGCCATACGGATATAGATCGACATTTAATCGGCTTCAAGTTTTGCTCTTCGGATTAATTGTTTTATAGTTAATAAAAAATATTTGCAATAAACTATACCCTATTTTGAGAGCGAGTTACAAATATTAAGATTTTATTGGGCTTTATTAGCTAACTTACAACTCTATCACTTATTGAGGCTACAAGCTAGTTAAGGCAAAGTTTAAAAGGTCATTTTAAATAAAGTCTAATGCCTGAAACTAAATAGCGTCTAGAATTTATGACCTAATTAATCAACTGTTTTGAATCAATAGTGTAAATTAATGTGAATAAATTATTGATATTAATTAGCAATAAATGGTAGCTTGATTTCAGCGAAAAATCATTGCAGTTCCATTCTGGATTAACTAAAAGCCAAATGTTTAATTCAGCCGAAGTTACTGCATTTTAATGAGTTTGAATAAGTTTCAGCATGGAGTTATCAGTCAAATCAAATAAGATTTTGAGACTGGAGAACTTCATCAAGTTAAAAATCACTTTGATAGTGAGAGGAATTTTGTGATGGATAATTGTTCGACGATAGTAGAGCTTTTGCAATATAGAGCTTCGTCACAATCTCAGAAAGCGTCTTTTACGTTTTTAGAGGATGGAGAAATAGAAACAAAGACACTAACTTATGTAGAGTTAAACCGACGAGCAAAAGCGATCGCCAATAAACTACAAACACTAGACTTAAGAGAAGAAAGGGCGTTATTACTCTATCCCTCAGGATTAGATTATTTAGCTGCTTTTTTTGGTTGTCTGTATGCAGGAGTGATTGCTGTTCCTGCTTATCCTCCTCAGAGTCAACGGAAAACTCCCCGAATACAAGCTATTACTAAAGATGCGCAAGCTGCGATCGCTTTAACTACTGAGACACTTTTGCCTAGAATGCAGTCTTTGTTAGGCACAATAGATAATTTACAATGGCTCGCTACAGATAACTTAAAGGTGGGAATTGAAGCTAGTTGGCAACAACCAGATTTAGATACCAACACAATTGCCTTTTTACAATATACATCGGGTTCTACTGGTACGCCGAAAGGAGTGATGGTAAGTCATGGTAATTTATTGCACAATGCAGCAATGACTTATCGCTGTATGGGGCATTCTCTTGAGAGTAGGTTTGTTTCTTGGTTGCCGATTTATCACGACATGGGGTTGATTGGTGGTATTTTGCAACCTCTCTATGGCGGTTTCCCTTGTGTGTTGATGTCGCCGACTTCTTTTTTACAACGCCCTTATCGTTGGTTACAAGCTATTTCTAAATACAAAGGAACTACTAGCGGTGCGCCTAATTTTGCTTACGAACTATGTATTAATAAGATTACTGATAAACAACGTGCCACTCTCGATTTAAGTAGTTGGCAGGTGGCTTTTAATGGGGCTGAACCTATTCGTCATGAGACTTTGGAACAATTTAGTAATAGTTTTGCTGGCTGTGGTTTTCGTCGGGAGGCTTTTTATCCTTGTTATGGGATGGCGGAAGCAACTTTGTTGGTTTCTGGAGGGAGGCGTAAAGACGCGGAGACAGAAAGAAATGAGATTGTGTTTCAAAGTAAAGCTATAGATAGGTTGGCTTTGGCTGAAGATCGGATTGTCAAGGTGTTTGGGGAAGAAGATAGTAAGGTTTTGGTTGGTTGTGGTAGCAGTATTCCTGGGCAAGAAGTTGCGATTGCGAAGCTAGCCGTCCTAAAGGATACCGCTTCGCATAAAGGCATCGTTAATCCTGAAACTCGTGTAATTTGCCCGTCTGGAGAAGTAGGGGAGATTTGGGTAAGAGGAGATAGTGTAGCTAAGGGTTATTGGAATCGTTTGGAGGAGACTGAAGAGACGTTTCGGGCGATCCTCCCTAACCCACGGCAGTCGCTACAACGGAGGAAACCTCCGCAACGCGCTGCCTCCCCTTATCAAGGGGAGAAAAGCACAGGGGAAGATTTTAAGGAAGAGTATTTTTTGCGTACTGGTGATTTGGGGTTTTTGGATGATTCGGGGGAGTTGTTTGTTACTGGGAGGCTTAAGGATTTAATTGTTATTCGAGGGCGTAATCTTTATCCGCAAGATATTGAATTGACGGCGCAAAGAAGTCATGACGCTTTGCGTTTGGGCAGTAATGCTGCTTTTTCGGTAGAGATAGGTAATGAGGAAAGATTAGTAGTCGTACAAGAGTTGGAGTTTCGGGCTAAACCGAATTTGGAGTCGGTGGTTACTGTTATTCGGCAAGCGGTAACTGAAACTCATGAGATAGAAGTTTATGGTGTGGTTTTGATTAAGCCTGGAAGTATTCCTAAAACTTCTAGTGGTAAGATTCAACGTCGGGCAACTCGAAATAAATTCTTGAAAAGTACATTAGATATAGTTGCTAGTAGTGTTGTTAAAACTAACGAATTTGCTGATACAGAAACTAACTTAACTAGGGAAGAACTTTTACAACAGTCTCCTCAAGAAGCCCAGTTACTTTTGGAAGCATATCTGCAAACAAGAATTGCACGGGTACTTAAAAGATTGCCTCAAGAAGTTGAACTTGATCATCCTTTAACTGGTTTGGGATTGGATTCATTAAAAGTTTTTGAATTAAAAAATCAAATTGAAGCTGATTTAGGAATAACAATCGCGATCGCGGATCTCTTTTCTGGATTAAATACGCGATCGCTTTCTACAAAAATATTAGCTCAATTAGAAACAACTAATTCTACAGAATCTAGATGTTTAAAAAGAATTACTACAGATAATAATATTCATCCCGTTTCTTTTGCTCAAGCCAGACTTTGGTTTCTCGATCGTCTTAAAACTGGTAATCCTGCTTATAATATTTCGTTTGCAGTGCGAATTACAGGCAAACTGAAAGTTAAGCGTTTAGAAGACTCTATCAATCAAGTTATTTCTCGACACGAAATACTTAAAACTTCTTTTTCTACATCCGACGGGAACCCAGTACAGGTTATTAATCCAACTTTAATATTACCCTTATCAGTAGTAGATGTATCAGAGTCAGAAGTTAAGGTAATTACAACACAAGAACATCAACAGCCTTTTGATTTAACTACAACACCTTTATTAAGACTGAAATTATTACGTCTGGCATCAGAAAAATATATTTTACTGTTGACGATGCACCATATTATTGCCGATGGTTTGTCAGCAGAAGTCTTTATCACGGAAGTTGCCCAATCCTACCAACGATCAACTGTTCCAGAATTACCCATACAATATAAAGACTTTGTTTATTGGCAGCGTCAACAGCTTGAAGAAAATTTTCACCAACACTTAGATTATTGGCGAGAAAAATTAAAAGACGCACCACCGCTTTTACAACTACCTACAGACAAACCTAGACTATCAGTACAAAGTTATCAAGGTAGATGTCAGTCTTGGGAAATATCAAGCAGTTTGACAAAACAGTTGCAAAGTCTCGCCCAAAGTGAAGGTGTTACTCTGTTTATGTTGTTGCTGGCAGCATTTAAAACCTTACTATATCGATATACTGGACAAGAAGATATTATTGTTGGTTCACCTATTGCTAACCGTAACCATGAGCAACTTAAAGGTTTAATTGGCTTTTTTGTTAATACTTTAGTATTGCGGAGTAATTTAGCAGGAAATCCTAATTTCTCAGAATTATTATCTCAGATACGTCAAGTAGCTTTAGAAGCCTATGTCCATCAAGATTTGCCATTCGATAAATTAGTAGAAGCATTACAACCAGTAAGAGATTTAAGTTATACACCTGTATTTCAGGTAATGTTTGCTTTACAAGATGCGCCTCAGTTAGCAACAATACCTAGCTTAATTTTGAGTGAGTATAAGGTTGATAGTCAGATAGCGCAATTCGACTTAAGTGTCTCCATTGAGAAGAAAGACAAAACCCTAATTGCTACTTTTGAATACAATACAGATCTGTTTGATGATGCCACTATTACCAGGATGGTTAGTCATTATCAAAATTTACTCGAAGGTATTGTATTTAATCCTCAGCTCAGACTATCAGAGTTACCTTTATTATCAGATAAAGAAAAACAGCAATTATTAGTTGATTGGAATCCAACTTTAGTTGATTATGCTCAAGTTTCGATTCAGGAGCTATTTGAGAAACAAGTACAGAACAATCCTAATGCTGTAGCGATAGTTTTTAATAACCAAGAATTGACTTATCAACAGTTAAATAATCAAGCAAATCAACTGGCAAATTACCTACAAGATCTTGGAGTACAACCAGAGGTATTAATTGGAGTATATCTAGAACGTTCTTTAGAAGTTTTTATTGCTATTTTAGGAATTATTAAAGCAGGTGGTGCTTATCTTCCTCTTGATCCAGAATATCCTCCTGAACGAATTGCTTGGATGCTGCAAGATGCTTCTTCATTTATTATTTTGTCTCAAGAATATCTAAAAGAACAACTATCAAATCATTCAGCTAAAGTAATTTGTTTAGATACTGAAGGGAATAATATTACCCAAAAAAGTCCGAAAAATTTAAATATTCAAACAACACCAGAAAATGCTGTCTATACAATTTATACATCAGGTTCGACAGGAAAACCTAAAGGGGTAGTTTGCACCTATGGCGGTTTAGTTAATACATATCTGGCTTGGCAAAACGCTAACTTGTTACCTTACGGTAACGGCGATTCGCGAATCGCCCCTACGTGTTATTTACAAATGGCGAGTTTCTCTTTTGATGTTTTTACGGGAGATTTAATTAAAGCCTTATGTTCAGGAGCAAAATTAGTTATTTGTCCTAAAGAGTTGCTTTTAGAATCCAAAAAACTTTATCAATTTATGGTGCAAGAAAAAATTACTTGTGCCGATTTTGTACCAGCAGTTTTAATGAATTTAGTAGATTATTTAGAGCGAACTGGACAATCTCTAGATTTTATTAAATTATTGATAGTTGGATCTGATCGCTGGTATATCAGAGACTATCAAAGAGTTAAAAAGTTGTGTGGTTTAGATACTAAATTAATTAATGCTTATGGTGTGACTGAAGCAACTATTGATAGTACCTATTTTATAGCAGAGGGCGAACTGCCGTTAGCCCTTACAAAAAGCGATCGCCTTGTTCCTATTGGTCGTTCTTTTCCTAATACTCAAGTTTACTTATTAGATAATAATTTAGAACCTGTTCCTATTGGAGTTTGGGGTGAAATTTATCTTGGTGGTAGTAGTCTGGCAAGAGGATATTTAAATAATCCTGAATTAACCAAAGAACAATTCATTGCTAATCCATTTAATAATCAACAATCAACAATTAATAATCAACGATTATATAAAACAGGAGATAAAGCACGCTATCTATCGAATGGAAATATTGAGTTTTTAGAACGAATTGATAATCAAGTTAAAATTCGTGCTTTTAGGATTGAGGTAAGTGAAATTGAAGCAGTAATTAATCAGCATGAAGATATTAAGCAAGCGGTAGTTATTGCTAAAGAAGATTTGGCTGGCAATAAAATTTTAGTGACTTATATTGTTTTAAAACAGCAAGAACAAAATGAAGATATAGGCAAGACAATTCAACAACTAAAAAATTATTTAAAAGAGCATTTGCCAGATTATATGATACCTGCTGATTGGCAAGTATTAAAAGAATTACCATTAACTTCTAATGGCAAGCTTGATCGCCAAGCTTTGAAAACAATTAAACGCAAGGGCAAACAGCCGTTCATCCCTACTAGCAATCAACAGGAACAAATTATTGCTGAGATTTGGCAAGAACTACTTCAGCGAGAAAATATTGGAGTTAATGATAACTTTTTTGATGTTGGCGGTCATTCTTTACTGTTAGCTCAAGTTCAAGCAAAGTTAGAACAATCTTTAGAAATAAATATAGCTATAACGGATTTATTTAAATATCCCAGTATTAGTTCTTTAGCTAATTATCTCAGTCAAAAAGAAAATGATTTATTAACGAGCAACGATAAATCAGAACAAGTTTTTAGTCGCATTGATAAACAAAAAGCAGCATTAGCTCGTCAAAAGCAATTACGTCAGGTAAAGAAATAATGAATAATACAGCAAGTTTAAATATTGCAGATAGCATTGCAATCATTGGTATGGATGGTCGTTTTCCTGGAGCTAAAAATATTGATAAGTTCTGGGATAATCTTAAAAATGGTCGAGAATCTATTACTCATTTTAGCGACGATGAATTATTAGCTATTGGGATAGATAAAACTATCATTGATGATTCAAATTATATAAAAGCAGGAGCATTTTTAGAAGATATCGATTTATTTGATGCCAACTTTTTTGGTTACAATCCCAAAGAAGCTTCGGCGATCGATCCGCAACATCGGATATTTTTAGAATGTGCTTATTCTGCTTTAGAAAATGCTGGTTATAACTCAGATAAATATGCAGGTAAAATTGGAATTTTTGCTGGGGTAGGTTGGAATAACTATTTATTATTTAATCTTAATCCCAATGAAGATTTCTTTAAGACAGCTTTGGGTTATCAAACAGTAATTGGGAATGAGAAAGATTTTTTAACTACTCGCATTTCTTATCTGTTAAATCTTAAAGGAATAAGTATAGATTTACAGACAGCTTGTTCAACTTCTTTAGTAGCTACTTCGATCGCCTGTCAGAGTTTACTTACTTATCAATCTGACATAGCTTTGGCAGGGGGAATTAGTATTTCTAGCCTTAAGCAAACAGGATATTTTTATCAAGAAGGCGGAATCTTATCACCCGACGGGCATTGTCGCGCTTTTGATGCCAAGGCACAGGGAACTGTACCAGGAAGTGGTGTAGGTGTGGTTGTCTTAAAACGTTTGGAAGATGCTTTGGCTGATGGTGATTGTATTCAAGCGATCATTCGCGGTTCGGCAATTAATAATGATGGTTCTGGTAAAATTGGCTACACTGCCCCTAGTATCGACGGGCAAGCAGAAGTAATTGCGGAAGCTTTGGCTTTGGCAGAAGTTGAACCTGAAACTATTTCTTATATTGAAACTCACGGCACGGGAACAGCTTTGGGCGATCCCATTGAAATTGCTGCCTTAAACCAAGTTTTTCAGGCTGGTAGGGGCGATGGGTGTGCGATTGGTTCGGTAAAAAGCAATATCGGGCATTTAGATGCAGCAGCAGGGATTACAGGGCTGATTAAAACTGTTTTGGCACTTAAACATCAGCAAATTCCTCCTAGCTTGCATTTTCAGCAACCTAATCCTAAAATTGATTTTGCCAACAGCCCTTTTTATGTCAATACTGAGCTTAAAGAATGGAAAACACCAGGATATCCCCGACGGGCAGGGGTTAGTTCTTTTGGTATTGGTGGTACGAATGTTCATGTGGTATTGGAACAAGCACCCGAAATCGTTGTAGAGAAAGGCTGTTCGCCCCTACCAGAATTATTGGTTATTTCGGCGAAAACTGAAACTGCATTGGAAACGGCAACTGATAATTTGCTAAGGGCGTTTCGCCCTAAAGGACTCCTAAAGGATACCGCTTCGCGACGCGTAGCTAGTGCTAAAGCATACCGCTTCGCATATCCTTTAGGGCATATAGCTTCGCGTCGCGAAACGCCCCTACTAGATTTGGCTGATGTGGCTTATACCTTGCAAGTGGGGCGTAGGGAATTTAATTATCGTCGCATGGTAGTAGGACAAGATATTGAAGATGTGGCGATCGCTCTTCAATCAAGAGATCCTCAAAGTGTTTTAACTCATCATACTCAACAGAATAATCACTCGATTGTGTTTATGTTTCCTGGGCAGGGTTCTCAGTATGTAAACATGGGGGAAGAACTGTACAAGACTGAGCCTGTATTTCGTGAGTGGATCGATCGCTGTTGTATATTATTAGAACCTGAATTGGGGTTAGATTTGCGATCGCTAATTTATCCCAAAAACTCAGAATTAGAAACTGCAACAGATAAATTAAAACAAACCCAAATAGCTCAACCAGCTATATTTATTATTGAATATGCTTTGGCTCAATTATGGATGTCTTGGGGTATTAAACCACAAGCTGGGATCGGACATAGCATTGGAGAATACGTAGCTGCAACTATTGCTGGTGTTTTTTCTTTAGAAGATGCTCTGCGTTTAATAGCACGACGGGGTAAGTTAATTCAACAGATGCCTACAGGTTCAATGCTGGCGGTGTCTTTATCGGAGGCAAAAGTAAAAGAATTGCTGAACGATGAATTATCATTGGCTGCTATTAATGCTCCTAATTTATGTGTCATTTCGGGTAATGATGAAGCAATAGCTAGGATAAATGAAGAACTGACTAATAAAGGTATTGAATGTCGTCATCTACATACATCCCATGCTTTCCATTCTCCGATGATGGATAGTGCGATCGCGCCTTTACAACAAGAGCTTGCTAAGGTTAAATTAAATCCGCCTCAGATGCCTTTTATTTCCTGCGTTACAGGCACTTGGATAACCCCAGAAGAGGCGACAAATCCGAATTATTGGGCAAAACACATGAGGGAAACAGTTCGTTTTGCTGCGGGAGTTTCCGAACTATTACAAGATCAAGAACATATCTTGCTAGAAGTAGGCGCAGGTAGAACTTTATCTACTTTCGTCAAACGCAATTCTGCTCAAGCAGCAGGGCAAATAGTTTTGTCTTCCTTACCTCATCCTAAAGAAACAGTTGCCGATAATGCTTTCATTCTTAATATGTTAGGTAGGCTGTGGCTAGCAGGAGTAGAAATTGATTGGTGCAATTTTTCTGCTCACAAACAACGTCAGCGAGTACCTTTACCTACTTATCCTTTTGAACGTCGGCGTTATTGGATCGATCCTCTTCAAGATCAAGCAAATATCCAAAGTAGGGGTGCAAGGCTTGCGCCCAATGAATCTCTAGGTAAAAAAGATAATATTTCTGATTGGTTTTATCTTCCTGCTTGGAAAGCCATACCTTTAGTTACAACAAGCAATATCAGTCAAGATAGCTATTTGATTTTTGTCGATGAGTCGGGAATTGGCAAGCAAATAATCGAACAATTAAACCAAAAGGACAAAGAAGCGATTATCGCAGTATATCGCGGAGATAATTTCAGCCAGGATCGCCACAGCTACATTATTAACCCCACTAATTCAAAAGATTATCACAGTCTCTTTCAGGAGATCTCCAAATTAAGCAACATTCCCAATAAGATTATTTACTTGTGGAGTATTGATAACTCTTTAAACAACCAAGGAATTAATTTCCGAGCAAATGATGAGACTCAACATTTCTGGAGTCTTATTTATCTCGCCCAAGCACTCGAACAACAGCAACTACACAGCAAGTTTCAACTCCTTGTCGCTACCAACAATCTTTATGATGTTATTGGCGATGAAACCTTGTCTTACGAATCAGCAACAGTATTAGGTGCGATCGCAGTTATTCCTCAAGAGTATCGGGATCTCAATTGCCGTCAAGTCGATCTTGCTATCTCAGAATCAAATACAGATCGCATGATCGAACAGTTAATTACCGAATTTACTACAGATTCAGCAGATAAATTTGTTGCCTATCGCAAACATCGCCGTTGGGTACAAATATTTGAACCAATTCCCATTACTGAAAATACTCCAGAACAATCTAAATTACGCTCAGGAGGCGTTTATTTAATTACAGGCGGAATGGGTGGTATTGGTTTGGTATTAGCTGAACATTTAGCTCGTACAGTACAAGCCAAACTTATTTTACTAGGACGTTCTTCATTACCTGCAAAAGAATCATGGGAGGAATGGTTAAGCAGTCACGATCGAGAAGATTCTATTAGCCAAAAGATTAGTAAGATTAAGAATCTAGAAGCCCTGGGTGCAGAAGTTTTCCCCTTGACTGCGGATGTCTGCGATCGCAATCAACTAGAACAGGCGATCGCCTTGGCTTTAGAACGTTTTGGCACTATCAACGGTGTAATTCATGCTGCTGGGGTGGCTGGCGGTGGCATTATTCAACTTAAAACTCCAGAAATGGCTGAGAGTGTCTTTGCTCCCAAGGTAACGGGTACATTAGTTCTTAATAAGGTATTACAAGCAATAGATTTAGATTTCTTAGTGCTTTGTTCTTCTCTCAGTTCTATTGTTGGCGGATTTGGACAGGCTGATTATTGTGGTGCCAATGCCTTTGTAGATGCTTTTGCTCGTTGTAATAATGTTCATTGTCATACGGTGGCAATGAACTGGGATGCCTGGCAAGAGGTTGGCATGGCGGTAAATACACATATTCCGCCAGAAATGAAGCAATGGCAAGCGGATCATCTTCACAAAGGATTGTTGTCTGCTGAAGCAGTAGAAGTGTTCGAGCGTGCTTTAGCTAGTGGGTTATCTCAAGTGATTGTCTCGACTCAGGATTTAGCAGCAACGATCGAAGAAAATAATGATTTTCTGGCTGCTTATTCGACTCAAAAAACCGATGCTATATCTAGCTTACACAAGAATGTGAGTCAAAACTATGTTGCTCCTCGTAACGAAATTGAAAAAACTATTGCAAATATTTGGCAAGAAGTGATAGGGTTTAATCAGATTGGAATTTATGATAATTTCTTCGAATTAGGCGGGCATTCGCTGTTAGCCGTACAGGTAACTTCTCGCCTACGAGAAGCCTTTTATCTAGATTTGCCCTTACGGACACTGCTGTTCGAAGCTCCTACCATCGCCAAATTAGCTGCGGTAATAGATGAACAAGGCAGTTCAACAGCTAAAAATGACGCAATAGAACAATTATTGGCAGAAATAGAGAATCTTTCTCCAGAAGAATTGGAAAAAGAACTGGCTCAAAAATCCCAAATAAGTTAAGCAGCTCTCTTTTTTGTCTTATTAATTGCAATTAATTCTTAAAAAGTAAGATAATTATCGGTTGGGCATTGCCTACTACTACTAACTTTCAAATTCAACCTGGTATCGAGATGGAATTTAGCCTACTATACTTTTCTGGAGACGGATCGACAACGCGAAGAGATAAATACGATCTCTTACTAGAAACAGCCAAATATGGAGATCGCCACGGTTTTAAGGCGGTATGGACTCCAGAAAGACATTTCCATCCTTTCGGGGGACTTTATCCCAACCCCTCGGTCATAGCTGCTGCTTTAGCGACAGTAACCGAAAAAATCCAACTGAGATCGGGTAGCGTAGTTCTGCCTTTACAAAATCCCGTTAGGGTTGCAGAAGAATGGGCAGTAGTAGATAATCTTTCTCATGGTAGGGTGAGTATTTCCTTTGCTTCTGGTTGGCACGCGGATGATTTTTTACTGCAACCAAGCAATTATCCTAACCGCAAAGATGTCATGTGGTCAGGAATAGAAGTTTTTAAACAGCTTTGGCAAGGGGAAAAAGTAGAATTTTTAGGAGGTACAGGGAAACCTGTCAAAATTCAAACTTTTCCTCGACCAATCCAGAAACAAGTCCCAATTTGGATTACTTGTGGGGCGGATGAAACTTTTATTGCTGCGGGTAAAATTGGCGCGAATGTTTTAACCTCTTTACTGTATGAAACTACCGATAATTTAGCCAGACAAATAGCTCTATATCGTAATTCTTTAGCAGAACATGGTTACGATTCTAAGCAAGGAAAAGTAGCTTTAATGCTCCATACTTTTATTGGTGATGATGAAGAATTAGTTACAAATCAAGTTAAAGAACCTTTTTGTAACTACATCAAAACTCATTTTGGTTTAGTAGAAAGATTAGCCAAGCAGATCGATTTTTCGGTCAATCCAGACACATTTACTGAAGACGATCGCGCCTGTCTATTTGATTTTGCCTTTGAGCGTTATCTTCAGGGAAGAGTCATGATTGGTACTCCAGAAACTTGTAGTCAAACAATCGAACATATGGAAAAAATAGGCGTAGATGAAATTGCTTGTTTGATTGATTTTGGTTTGGATTATTATTCTGTAATGGATAGCTTGAATAAGTTAACTGAATTAAAAAATAGGCAAACTAAACATCCTGTTGGATATTCAGCCTTGAGCGTTTTTTAATAGATAATTATGAATATTACAGTTGTTGCTTGGGGAGGACAAGGAGATTTTATTCCCTGTGCTGCCTTGGCATTAGGACTACAAAAAGCAGGTCATTCAGTTAAGTTTGCCACTCATATTGAGGAGCAAGAATTTATTGAAAGTTTGGGCTTAGAATGTTTACCAATAGATTGGGAGGCAGCAGAAAGTCCAATTTTAATAAATCGTCAACCTTTTATTACGATTATTCAAAACAGCGATCAAATAAAATTACCCAAAAATAGTTTATTAAATGAACTATGGCGAGTTTGTCAAAATACCGAAGCAATTATTTTTAATGGGCCATCATATCCCTGTTATTATATTGCTGAAAAATTAAATATTCCTTGCTTTGCAGTATCACCTCAACCCCATCATCAAACTATAGCTTTCCCTCATCCTTTTGTAACTGATGGCAAATCGAAAGGGAGTATTTACAACTGGTTAAGTTATCTTGTATTCGACCAAATTTTTTGGCAATATATCCGCCAACCAATTAATCGTTGGCGACAGGAAAAATTACAATTACCTCTACTATCTTTTTCGGAAGGCTTAGTAGGTAGAATGAAGCGAGAAAAAATACCTTTCTTATATAGTTATAGTTCGGCTTTTTTACCTCAACCAGCAGATTGGGATAATGATTATATTCATGTTACTGGATATTGGTTTTTAGAGCCATCTAAAACCTGGGAAGCGCCTCAAGATTTAATCGATTTTTTATCGACTGGTGAGCCTCCGATATATATTAGTAATATTTGGCATCAAGAAACTTTAGGAACAGAATTAGTAAGGGAAATTTGTCAGCTAACTAAACAGAGAATAATTGTTCATGGCTTAGATAATGATGACTCGGAAATCGAAGCATCAGAGCAAATATTTTATGTTCAAGGATTTATTGCTTATGAATGGTTATTTCCTCAAGTTTCTGTAGCGGTGCATCATGGTGGCTGTGGAACAATTCATAGTTGTTTGCGGGCTGGAGTACCAATGGTGGTAATTCCTTATCAAAGTGATAACGATCAAGCTTTTTGGTCACTGCAAATAGAAAAGTATGGTTTAGGTATTGCTTTATTGCCTGAAAAAGAAACAATATCAGCAAAAAAGTTAGCTAGTGCAATTCAAAAAGTTATTGGCGATGAACAAATTCAGCAACGAGTAAAAAATATCGCTAAACAAGTTCAATTAGAGGATGGAATAAATAAAGCAATTGAAGTTTTCAATGGTTATTTTAAATAAAAAATTAGGCTTTTGCCGATAGTTAATTAACTTTTTAAAATTATGAGTGGTATTAAAGAAAGAATTGCCGCACTATCTCCAGAACAAAGAAAACTTTTGGAGTTACGGTTAAAACGAAAACAAACCAATTCAGAAATAATTAATGCGATCGCTAAAAGAAAAGCATCCGATCCTGTCTTATTATCCTTGATGCAAGAAAGATTATGGTTTGGACATCAATTACAACCAGAACTACCTTTATATAATGAATCAAGTTTATTTAAACTTATAGGTACTCTTGACATCGCTGTTATCGAAAAAAGCATTAATAAAATTATTCAGCGTCACGAAGTTTTGCGTACCTGTTTTGAAGTTATTGATGAAAAAGTAACTCAAAATATTGCGCCAGAATTAATAATATCTGTACCAGTTATAAATTTAAAACAATATTCAAAACCCGAACAAGAAGCTCGACTTCCAGAAATAATTAATAATTATTGTTGTCAAGCTTTTAACTTAGAACAATTACCGTTGTTAAAGACTATTATTATTTCTTTGTCAGAACAAGAACATCTCATGCTAGTTACCATGCATCATATTGTTTCTGATGGTTGGTCTTGGAGCGTTTTTTATCGAGAATTAGCAACACTCTATCAATCTTTGGCTCAAAATAAGGCTTTGTGTTTAGCAGAATTACCAATTCAATATGGAGATTTTGCCCTGTGGCATAGAAAATTTATTCAAAACAAAATTACACCACAGTTAAATTACTGGAAACAACAACTTAAAAATGCACCACCAATTTTAGAATTACCTACAGATTATTCTCGTCCTAGTCAGCAAACTTTTCAAGGTAAGCGAGAAACTTTTAGATTTTCTCCGCAGCTTACCAAAAGTCTAAAAAACTTAAGCAAACAAGAAAATATAACCTTATTTATGTTGCTATTAGCTGCATTTAAAACCTTACTTTATCGCTATAGTCAACAGACAGATATTTTAGTCGGTACTCCAGTTGCCAATCGTGATCGCCTTGAAACAGAAAGTTTAATCGGATGTTTTATTAATACTATTGTTTTAAGAACTAATCTCGATCGCAATCCGAGTTTTTTAGAATTATTACAACGGATAAAAGCTACTACTTTAGCTGCATACAATCATCAAGATTTACCTTTTGAAGAGTTAGTTAAAGAACTACATCCCGAGCGATCGCAGGCTGCCAATCCTTTATTTCAAGTAATGTTTGTTTTTCAAGATACCCCATTACTGAGTTTACAACTACCAGGTTTGACGATAACTCCTTTGCCTATAGATAATGGCATTGCTAAATTTGATTTAACGTTATATATCGAAGATACCCAAGAAGAATTAATTGGATTTTTAGAATACAGTAGTGATTTATTTCACGGCGACACTATCAAAAGAATGATAGCGAATTTTCAAACCTTATTAGCAGGAATTACTACCAACCCTACTATTAATATTTCTCAGCTACCTATATTAACAGCATCAGAAAGAAATAAACTATTAGTTGAATGGAACGATACCAAAAGAGATTACCAATTAGATGTATGTCTGCATCAGTTATTTGAAACCCAGGTAGCTAAAACACCCGATGCAGTAGCAGTAGTATTTGATGACCAAAATCTTACCTATAGTGAACTTAACCATAAAGCAGATCGACTAGCTAATTACTTACAGCAGCTAGGAGTAGGCAAGGATGTTTTAGTCGGTATTTGCTTAGATCGTTCTTTAGAAATGGTCATCGGACTTTTAGGTATTCTTAAAGCTGGCGGTGCTTATCTTCCAATCGATCCAAGTTATCCTTGGCAAAGGATTGACTTTATTTTAAAAGATGCAGAACTAAAAATTATTCTGACGCAACAACATCTCAGTCAGCGTTTGTTTTCTAATCGATCGCAACTTATCTGTCTTGATACAGACTGGGAAAATACCGCTCAAGAAAACCAAACTCATCCGATTAATCACTCCACCGCTGAATCTCTGGCCTATGTAATCTACACATCTGGTTCTACAGGTACACCTAAAGGTGCAATGAACACCCATCGAGGAATCTGTAACCGTCTGCTATGGATGCAAGAAACCTATCAACTAACTACCGCCGATTCGGTATTGCAGAAAACCCCTTTCAGCTTTGATGTATCGATATGGGAATTCTTTTGGACTTTAACCACAGGCGCACGTTTAGTAATAGCCAAACCAGGAGGACATCAAGATAGTACTTATTTAGTCAAACAAATAGCACAGCATAACATTACTACTATACATTTTGTGCCTTCGATGCTGCAAATCTTTTTAGCAGCACCAGGATTAGAAAGCTTAACCAGCCTCAAGCGAGTTATTTGTAGTGGGGAAGCCTTATCCGTTGGACTACAACAAAGATTTTTTGCCAGATTAGATAGCGAACTGCATAATCTTTATGGCCCTACAGAAGCAGCGATCGATGTGACTTACTGGCAATGTCAACCAGAATGTAGGAGAGAACGGCAATTGGATCGCGGCAATATGCTGGCTACCGTACCTATCGGTCGGCCTATCGCTAATACAGAAATTTATATACTCGATAATCATCTCCAACCTCTTCCCATTGGTGTACCTGGTGAATTGTATATTGGTGGAGTTGGTATCGCTAAAGGTTATTTAAATCGTCCCGAATTAACCAAAGAAAAGTTTATTCCAAACCCTTTTTCAGTTAACAGTAATAATAATTATTCCCCATTCCCCATTCCCCATTCCCTAATTTACAAAACAGGAGATAAGGCACGATATTTCCCCACCCTAAAGGATACTGCTCCGCGTCCTTTAGGGTGGGGAAATATAGAATACATAGGGCGTATAGATAATCAAGTAAAGCTGCGGGGTTTTCGCATTGAGTTAGGCGAAATCGAATCTGTACTATCGGGACATCCAGGAGTAAGAGAAGCAGTAGTACTAGTTAAGGAAGAACAAAAGTCTTTAGTAGCCTATATCGTACTTCAGCAATCAAAAACATCGATGAAGGAAGTACGTTGCTTTTTAGATCGGCAGCTACCAGAGTACATGATTCCCAATGCGTTTGTATTCATCGATGCCTTACCCTTAACTGTTAATGGCAAAGTAGATCGTCGTAGCTTATTTACTCTCGAGGTAGCACCTACTTCTATAGAAAATAACTATACTGCCCCCACTACACCTATTCAAGAAATATTGACAGGAATTTGGGCGCAAATCCTTAATCTGACTCAAGTAGGCATTGAGGATAACTTCTTTGAATTGGGAGGACATTCTTTATTAGCAACGCAAGTAATTTCCCAGGTAAGAAAAACTTTGCAAGTAGAGATTCCTTTGCGGGAATTATTTACAGCCCCAACAGTAGCACAATTTGCTCAACTAATAGAAACGGCAATAAATAGCCAGCTTCAATTAGAATCTGTGCCTTTAAAACCAGTTTATAGAAATACTGATTTGCCACTCTCTTTTGCTCAACAAAGACTCTGGTTTCTCCAGCAATTAGAACTAGATTCTACTGCTTATAATGGTTCTAATGCTTTATTAATGGAAGGGATTGTTAACCTAGAAGCACTTGCCAATAGCATTAACGAAATTGTCAGACGACATGAGATATTGCGGACGAGTTTTGAATTTGTAGATGATCGACCTATTCAGAAAATTATCTCTAAATTAAAGATTCCTTTAACAGTTATAAATTTGCAAAAGTTATCAGAAACAGAACGTCAAGTAGAGGTAATAAGATTAGAAAAAATCGCTGCCCAAGAACCCTTCGATCTTACTCAAGCACCTTTATTAAGACTGACTCTTTTACAACTGGAAACAGAAAAACATATTCTATTAGTGACTATGCATCATATTATCTCTGATGCTTGGTCGGCAGGGATATTTATTCAAGAAATATCGGCACTTTATCAAGCTTTTTCTACAGGAAAACCATCACCACTGTCAGAATTACCAATTCAGTATGTAGACTTTGCTGTCTGGCAACAACAATGGTTACAAGGGGAAGTTTTAGAGAGTCAGTTAGCTTATTGGAAAAGACAGTTACAGGGTGCTAAAACAATACTGGAATTGCCAACAGATAAACCTCGTCGAGAACAAACTTATATTGGTAAGAAATATACTTTTTCTTTAACTGTCAAGTTATCTCAGCAGTTAGAAATTTTTAGTCAGCAACAAGGAGTCACTTTATTTATGACTCTGCTAACAGCTTTCAATACTTTACTTTATAGTTATAACCATCAAGAAGATATCTTAGTAGGTTCTCCGATTGCTAATCGTAACCGTAGCGAACTTGAAGGATTAATTGGCTTTTTTGTTAACACTTTAGTGTTGCGAACAGATTTATCTAACAATCCAAGTTTTAAAGAATTATTACAAAGAGTTCGAGAAGTTGCCTTGGGTGCATACGCCCATCAAGATTTACCTTTTGAAAAATTAGTATCAGAATTAAAACCCGAACGTTATCGCGATCGCTCTCCTTTATTCCAAGTATGGTTGGTGTTGCAAAATGCACCTACTGCTGACTTGAAATTACCAGGACTGAATTTAAGTTTACTAGATGTTGAAAGTGGAATGGTACGCCACGCTCTTAAATTAGATTTAACTAAAACTGAGTCGGAAATTACGGGTTTTTTTGAATATAAACAAGACTTATTTTCTGAGAGTGCGATCGCAGTTATGGCACAAAGATTGCAAATATTAATTGGTTTAATTATCGAACAGCCAGAACTTAGGTTGAACGAGTTACTAAAAGTTGTTATGACGACCGAACGCGGACAGCAAAAATTAGAGAGCGATCGCTTTAAAAAGAAACAAATTCAACAATTAAGTCAATTTAAACGCAAAACAATCAACCCGTAGTTACTGACGAATCACTTTTAGCAAAAGCAGAGGAAATACAACCATGATTGATTTAAAAAATATTAGACGAAAATCAGTTAATTTTACTCCGGAAAATTTAATCAAAACTGAGTTCATCGAACAAAACAAGCAATTAATTCTAGTAATTAAACCCACAATAAGCGAACTAGATTTAATTAATTGGGTTGTTAATAATCGTAGTTGGATTGAAAATAAATTATTAAAATATGGTTGTTTATTATTTCGCTACTTTCAATTAGACTATCAAACAGAATTTGAGCAATTTATTCAAGCTATTTCGGGAGAATTAGTTGATTATTCCTATCGTTCGACACCCCGTACCTTAGTCAACGGAAAAATCTATACTTCAACTGAATATCCCGCCGAACAATTTATTCCTCTACACAATGAAATGTCTTATGCCCGTAACTGGCCAATGAAAATTTGGTTTTATTGTGTTGAACCAGCAGGAAAAGGTGGAGAAACACCGATTGCAGATAGTCGAAGAGTATTTAACAAAATTCCTGCTCAAATTAAAGCAAGATTTATCGATCAAAAAGTTATGTATGTCCGTAACTACGGCAAAGGATTAGATTTAGACTGGCAAAATGTTTTTCAAACTAATAATAAATCGGCAGTAGAAAGTTATTGTCGCCAGGCTGAAATTGAATTTGAATGGATCGGTGAAAATCATTTAAGAACCCGCCAAGTTTGCCAAGCTGTTGCTACTCACCCCACAACTAAAGAGATAGTTTGGTTTAATCAAGCTCATTTGTTTCATGTTGCTAGTTTACCTTTCAAGATTCGCAAATCTTTACTGTCAATGATGTCAGAACAAGATTTACCTCGCAATGCTTTTTATGGAGATGAAACACCTATTGAAGATTCAATTATCGAAGAAATTAACGATATTTATCGACAAGAAGCGATTACTTTTCCTTGGCAAGCAGGGGATATTTTAATGCTAGATAATATGTTATTTGCTCATGGAAGAAATCCTTTTCTTGGTTCGAGAAAAGTTTTAGTTGGTATGGCGGGACATTGAGCATTGAACAATGATAAATGGACATGAATATTGAACAAAGTAATGGAAGTAAATGAAGAAGTGAAAATGGAAAATTTAAGTAGCGCAGGGTTTGAAATTTCTCCTCAACAAAAAAGTTTATGGACGTTACAGCAAGCAGGAGAAAGTAAAAATTATCGAGTTACGGGAACAATTTTGATTGAAGGTAATTTAGATGAAATAATTTTAGAAAAAGCTATTAAAAAAGTTATTCAAAATAATGAAATCTTACGGACTGGTTTGAAAGCGATCGCGGATTTAACTATTCCCGTGCAAATTATTTGTCGTGGAGATAATTTTTTCTTAAATTATTATGACCTTAGCAATTTCAATACACTAGAACAACAAGATAAAATTGAAGCAATAATTTTTCAACTCAATCAAACCTCATTCGATTTAGAGCAAGGTGTTGTTTTCTATGCCACTTTAATTAAATTAAATCAAGACAAAAATATTTTAGCGATCGCAATTTCTGCTCTTGGTGCAGATGCAGTGTCTTTTTATAATCTCGTCCGAGAAATTAATGAGACGTATCAAAATTGTTTAGCAGCAAAATCAATAAATAATGAACCTTTACAATATGCCGATTTAGCTGCTTGGCAAAATGAATTATTAGCTGCACCAGAAGCTGAAGCAGGTAGACAATATTGGTATCAAAAAAATTTAGCTAATTCTACTATTAATAAACTTCCCAGTGAAAAAAAAGTTAATTCTAAACTGCAATTTAGCCCCAAATTTATTAGCCTTAATCTCGAGCCAAATTTAGCAACCAAAATCGAAGCAGTAGCGCAAAATTATTATCTTTCTGTGGCTACTTTATTAATGGCTTGTTGGCATATATTGTTATGGCGTTTAACCGACAATAAACAGATGGCAGTTAAAACTTGTTTTGATAATAGAAATTATGAAGAATTAAAACCAGTAGTAGGATTATTAGCCAAATATATTCCTGTCAATATTGAACTAGCAGAAGATTTAAAATTCTCTCAAATTTTAGCTCAACTAGATCGAGAGATTGATGAAATCAACCAATGGCAAGAGTATTTTCTATATAATAACTTGTTCCTACCTTTTGCCTTTGAATTCAACTCTCAGGGTAATACATATCAGACTAATAATTTAACCTGGACGATTCAAAACGTATCAGCCTGTATCGATCGCTTTAAAGTGAAACTTGCTGGTTGGCGTTACCATAATTCTCTCACGATCCAATTACATTACGATGTCAACTTGTTTGATAAACAAGACATAGAGCGCTTGGGTTCAGAATTTCAAACATTATTACAAAGTACCGTAGATAATCCCGAAACTGCGATCGATAAATTAAATATTCTTAGTCCTCAACAACGGCAACAACTATTAATTGAATTTAATCAAACCGCTACTCCTCTATCTCCTTATCAATGCTTACATCATTGGTTTGAAGCACAAGTAAAAAATACCCCTGATCGCATTGCCGTTATTTATGAAAATGAGCAATTAACCTATCAAGAATTAAACACCAAAGCTGACAGAATTGCTCACTATTTAATATCGTTAGGAGTTAAACCAGAAACTATTATTGCCCTTTGTGTCGAACGTTCTCTAAACATAGTAATTGGAATTCTTGGCATTCTTAAAGCAGGTGCTGCTTATTTACCTCTAGAACCCAATTTACCCATCGAAGCATTAACTTTTAGGTTGCAAGATGCCCAAGTGCCAATATTATTAACGCAACAACATCTCAAAGAACAACTTAAACCCTGTGTAATTAGAGATAAGATCCAGATCGTATATTTAGACTCAGATATTCAATATTTAGCTGAAAATAGGACAAATAAAGTACAAATTAAGCTCCCTAGCTACCAAAACTTAGCCTACGTTATTTATACTTCTGGTTCGACAGGAAAACCCAAAGGAGTCGCCGTCGAACACCGACAAATAGTTAATTATCTTAGTGGTATTTTAGCCAAATTAAAATTACCAGAAGCTGCTAGTTTTGCCACAGTTTCCACCTTCTCAGCCGACTTGGGTAACACCTCTATCTTTGGTGCTTTGTGTACTGGTGGCTGTTTGCACATTGTTAGCGAGTCAAAGGCAACCGATCCCATCGCCCTAGCTGACTATTTTAGTCAGCATCAGATTGACTGTCTCAAAATTGTTCCCTCTCACCTATCTGCTTTACTTACATCTGCCGATGCAGCCAAACTTTTACCTCGCCAACGCTTAATCTTGGGTGGAGAAGCTCTAACCTGGAGATTAGTCGATCGGGTAGATAAGCTAGCACCAGATTGTCAAATCTTTAATCATTATGGCCCGACGGAAACTACTGTCGGGGTACTAATAAATCGCGTTGATTCTGTAGGGGCAAACAGTCGTTTGCCCCTACTGGGTTGTCCTTTAGGCAACACCCAAATTTATATATTAGATAAACATCAGCAACCAGTGCCTATCGGTGTGGCAGGAGAGATTTATATTGGTGGCGCTAATGTCGCGAGAGGATATCTTAACCAACCTGAATTAACTGCCCAAAAATTTATTTCTAATCCTTTCCAAAACTCTGTTCTACAAAATCCAAGATTATATAAAACAGGAGATAAGGCACGCTATCTCCCAGATAGAAATCTAGAATTTCTAGGACGTATCGACAATCAAATTAAGCTACATGGCTATCGTATCGAACTAGGAGAGATAGAGACAGTATTGCGTCAACATCCACAAGTACGGGATGCAGTAATAACAGTTAGAGAAAATTCAAGCAATAAGTATCTTGTCGCCTATTTTGTCGCTGAATCAGCAATAGTTGCCGAATTAAGTAATTTCTTAACTCAAAAACTACCCGAATATATGCTGCCTTCCCATTTCATGCAACTGAAGGCTTTCCCATTAACAGCCAACGGCAAAATCGATCGCGACAGTTTACCTTTACCAGAAACAATTGATTTAGAATCAGCCGCATTTGTTGCGCCTCGTACTTCAGTCGAAACCGCACTAACCCAAATATGGGCAAAACTTTTAGAAACAGAAAAAGTTAGTATTCATGACAATTTTTTTGAACTAGGTGGAGATTCAATAATTAGTATTCAAGCGATCGCTCTTGCTAATCAAATCGGTTTACGCTTAACTCCCAAACAGATTTTTGAACATCAAACTATTGCTAAATTAGCTGCGGTTGTTGAAATTAATCACACTTTTACTTCAGAACAAGGTTTAGTTATAGGTGCGATGCCTTTAACTCCTATTCAACACAGCTTTTTTGCGCAAAATTTACCCGAACCTCATCACTGGAATCAATCCGTTTTACTGGAATTACAACGAGAAATTGACCCCAGACAGTTAGAAGAGGGAATAAACCATTTACTACAGCATCATGATATATTGCGATCGCATTTTCACCAAGACACTGAAAAATGGCAATCTCAAATTAGTGAATCTATCCCAGAAATATCATTTACCCAAGTAGACTTTTCTCATCTTTCAGAAGCTAAACAAAATATTGCGCTCAAAACAACTTGTATAAAACTACAGGCTAGCTTGAATTTGTCAGCCGGAAAATTAATCCAGATAACTCTATTCAATTTGGGTAAAAACAAACCCAACCGTTTACTAATTGTGATTCATCATTTAGTTATTGATGGTGTTTCTTGGCGCATTTTGCTAGCAGATTTGTCAACCGCTCTAGCACAATTAGATCGAGGTCAAACAATACAGTTACCACCCAAGACAACTTCTTTTAAACAATGGGCTGAACGTTTACAAGAATATGGACAAACCGAACAACTGAAAACTGAATTAAATTACTGGTGTTGCATCTCAAGAAAACAGATTAAGCCTCTACCAGTAGATGATGCAGAGGGTATTAATACCGAAGCTGTCGCCCGCACTGTATCTGTATGTCTGGGCGCAACAGAAACCAAAGCTCTATTACAAGAAGTACCCGCAGCTTATCATACTCAAATTAATGATGTCTTGTTAGCTGCTTTAGTAAAAGCCTTTGCTGAATGGACGGGAGAATCTCAGCTATTAGTCAGTTTAGAAGGACACGGACGAGAAGATATTTTTCCCGATCTAAATTTATCGCGTACTGTAGGCTGGTTTACTAGCGTCTTTCCAGTGCTTTTGCACTTAGAACCAGCTAATTCAGCTAACGATCTGCTCGAAACAATTAAAGAGCAATTACATCAGATACCTAATCACGGAATTGGTTACGGCATACTTCGCTATCTCAGCCGAGATCAAACAGTATCTCAGGCTTTAGCCGCTATGCCTCAAGCAGAAGTTTGTTTTAACTATTTAGGGCAATTTGATCGCTTTGTAGCCGATTGTGATTGGTTTAAATTAGCTTCAGAATCAGATGGCGCAACTCGTAGTCCCTTGGGCAAACGTCGCTATTTATTCAATATCAATGGTTATGTTATCAACGGTAAATTAAAACTAGATTGGATTTATAGTTCTCAAATACATCGAGACAAGACGGTTTTAAATCTAGCCGAATCATTTATTCACAGGCTACGAGATTTGATTAATTTGCGATCGCTTGCAGTAGAAAGCTACACTCCTTCAGACTTTCCTCAAGCCAACTTGAATCAACAACAACTAGACCAGTTTTTGGCAACCCTAGGCTGAATAAACGAGAAATGAAAAACAATTGACAGACAAAGTGATGAATAAAGAAAATATTGCCGATATTTACCAGTTATCACCCCTACAACAGGGTATTCTGTTTCACAGCATCTGCGAACCAGAAACAGGAGTTTATTGTATCCAGCTTGGCTATCGCTTACGAGGCAATCTTAATGTAAAAGCTTTTGAACAAGCATGGCAGCAGGTAGTCGCCAGACATACGGTTTTACGTACTGCTTTTCATTGGGAGAAACTAGAAAAACCCCTACAGGTTGTTTATCGACAAGTCCCAGTTAGCATTCAGTTTGAAGATTGGGGGACTAAGAGACTTGAAGACGAGGAAACATTAGCGGCTTGGTTAGAAAAAGAGCGAAAAGTCGGTTTTAATCTTGCTCAAGCACCTTTAATGCGCTGGCATTTAATTCGTTGTGCTGAAGATGATTACTACTTTGTTTGGAGTAAACACCATTTAATTTTAGATGGTTGGTCAACGGCATTAGTTTTACAAGAAGTAGTTCAAATATATCAAACTCTCTGCCAATCAAAACAACCCAGCTTAGACACAATAATTCCCTATAGACAATATATTGCTTGGTTACAAGAACAGGATCTATCTCAAGCTCAACAATTCTGGCAAACCTCACTCCAAGGAATTAAAACTCCTACTCCCCTTGGAGTGGGAAAACAAGGCGACGGGGAAATAGGACAACGGGACGAAGCATCGTTCAAACTATCTTCAGCAACTACAGCAGCATTGAAAAGTTTGGCTAAAGAAAATCAATTAACCTTAAATACGATAATTCAAGGTGCTTGGGCATTACTTTTACATCGCTACAGTAGCGAGACGGATATAGTCTATGGAGTAACGGTTTCTGGTCGTCCTACCAATCTTACAGGGGCGGAATCAATGGTAGGATTGTTCATCAATACTCTACCAGTGCGAGTACAAATAGAAGCGGAAGAATGTTTACTTAGCTGGTTAAAGCAGCTGCAAACTCAACTATTAGAAATTCGCCACTATGAATATAGTCCTTTGGTAGAAATACAAGGATGGAGTGAAGTACCGCGAGGCTTACCCTTATTTGAAAGTATTTTAGTCTTTGAAAACTATCCAATCGATCGCACTTTACAACAGCAAGGAAGTTTAACCATTGAGAGTGTCACAGCTTTTGACCATACCAACTATCCCGTAACTGTTACGGTTATACCAGGAGAAGAATTAGAAATTGCGATCGCCTATACTACCTGTCGCTTCGATGCTGCTACTGTAACTCGAATGCTGGGGCATTTACAAACCTTACTTGAAGGCATGATAACTAAACCCCAAACCAAGGTAGTAGATTTACCTCTATTAACCGTAGCCGAACAATCACAACTATTAGCATTCAATCAAACTTCTACCACAATTGCCGTAAACAAACTCCAGCAGTGCATCCATCAGTTATTTGAAAGTGTTGTAGAGAAACAACCTGATGCAGTCGCAGTAGTTTATAATGATCGCCATATTACCTATCAACAACTAAATCAACAAGCCAACCAAATTGCCCGCTATTTGCAAAAACTAGGAGTAGGTGCGGACATCTTAATTGGGATCGAGAGCGATCGCTCTTTAGTAATGATAAGTGCTATCTTGGGTATTCTCAAGGCTGGAGGTGCATATATACCACTAGATCCAAATCTACCAGAACCAAGATTAGCCTTTATGCTGCAAGATAGTGGTTGTGAAATACTGCTAACGCAAAAGCATTTATTACCAAGGTTGAATAATTATTCAGGGAAAGTAATTTGTTTAGATAGCGACTGGGAATTAATTACTCAAGAAGCAGATACCAACTTAGCCCACAACCCCGAACCAGACAACCTCGCCTACACTATATATACCTCTGGTTCGACAGGTAAACCCAAAGGGGTAATGGTCAATCATTCCAGTTTAGTTAATGCTTACTTTGCTTGGTCAGAGGCTTATCAACTCAGTTCACTCAAAAATCATCTCCAGATGGCAAACTTTTCCTTTGATGTCTTTACTGGGGATTTGGTTCGCGCCTTATGTTCTGGAGGAAAATTAGTTTTATGTCCCCGTGACTTATTGCTAGAAGCCGACAAACTTAATCAACTCATACAACAGCATCAAATAGACTGCGCTGAATTTGTCCCAGTGGTATTGCGAAATCTAATGCAGTATTTAGAACAAACTCAACAGCAACTAGATATGGATCTAGTTATTTGCGGTTCAGATAGTTGGTATGGCAGAGAATACGTGCAATTTCAACAATTTCTCGGAAAAACAACCAGATTAATCAATTCCTTCGGCGTAACTGAAGCTACGATCGACAGTACTTATTTTGCCAAAGATACAGGCAAAATATCGCCCGAACAATTAGTTCCCATTGGCAAACCTTTTGCTAATACACAACTTTATATTTTAGATCCTCAAATGCGATCGCTCCCTGTTGGTGTTGCTGGAGAACTTTACATCGGTGGATTGGGAGTAGCACGAGGTTATTTAAATCGTCCCGAATTAACTAAAGAGAAGTTTATCAATAATCCTTGTTTAGTTAACAGTAATAATAATTATTTCTCAGTCCAACCATCTCTCGATTCCCTAATTTACAAAACAGGAGATCGAGCGCGATATCTCTCCAATGGTAACATTGAATTTTTAGGACGCATTGACAATCAAGTAAAACTTAGAGGTTTTCGGATCGAACTGGGAGAAGTTGAAACAATCCTAAATCAACATTCTTTAGTAAAAGAAAACGTTGTTATCATTAAAGAAGACAACCCAGACGACAAACGATTAGTAGCCTATATTGTTCCTCAATCCCAACAGATCGACAATTCCCGAACAAAACTACAGTTACGCAACTTTTTAAGAGAAAAACTACCAGAATACGCTATTCCTTCAGCCTTTGTTTTTCTAGAACAACTCCCCATATCGGCTAACGGCAAAATAGACAGAAAATCCTTGCCAATACCGACAGAAACATTCGATTCAACTAATAACTATATTCCAGCAACAAATGCGATCGAAGAAATTTTAGCTGGAATTTGGGCAAAAATTCTTCATCTACAGCGAGTTGGCATTCACGATAACTTCTTTGATTTAGGCGGACATTCTTTACTAGCTACCCAAGTCATCTCTCGTATTCGCGAAGCTTTTGCGATCGAACTACCGATACGCTGTTTATTTGAATCGCCTTCAGTAGCGCAATTAGCCCAAACTCTAATCGAAAGAGAAGCTAAACCAGGAGTTACGGCAAAACGAGCGCAAATTCTCCAAAAAATCGCCAATCTGTCTCCAGAAGAAGCAAAACAACTACTTCAGCAGAGAAAAGACACCGCCAAAGCAGCTTTAAAATAAACCTTTTGTGTGAGTAACTGATGTTGGCCGATGAACGCAGATAAACACAGATAATTTTAGCAAATTTACATAAGATGGATAAAATAGATTTAAAAAACGACTTTTCTGCCGAAAAATTAGAATTATTAGCATTGTTGCTAGAAGAAGAAGGCATAGAAGCATCTACTACAGAAACTATTCCCCCACGCAAAACTAACGATAACTTACCACTTTCTTACGCCCAACAACGCTTGTGGTTTCTACAACAGCTAGAACCAGATAATCCTTTTTATAATATCCCTTCGGCTTTGCGTTTGCGAGGTTCTTTGAATGTATCTATTCTAGAAAGCTGTTTTAACCAAATTATCCAACGCCATGAAAGCTTACGAACCAAATTCAGCAGCATCGATGGACAACCAGTACAGATAATAGAACCAGAACTAAACCTTACCTTACCAATCATCGACTTAAGTAACCTGTCAGTTAAGGAAAAAGAAGTAGAGGCGCAAAAACTTATCGACAAGGAAGCACAAACGCCTTTCAATTTAGCAATACCACCCTTACTCAGAAGCTGTTTACTTCGTTTAGAGGATGCGGAGTATATCTTAATCTTTACCATGCACCATATTGTTAGTGATGGTTGGTCAACAGATATATTAGTCAGCGAAATAATCACCCTGTATAAAAATCTAACTTGCGATCGCGGAGCGTACCTGAAAGGTTATCGCTCTTCAGTTTTACCTCAACTCCCCATTCAGTATGCCGACTATGCAATTTGGCAGCGTCAATGGTTAAAGAAAGAGGTATTAACCAAACAACTTGATTTTTGGCAGCAGCAACTAGCGGATATTCCCTCGGTTTTACCTTTACCTCTGGATAAACCTCGACCTCATATTCAATCTTATCGAGGAACTAAACAAGCTTTTGTTATCTCTGGCAAACTGACCAACGCCCTTAAAACCCTCAGTCAGCGGGAAAATTGTACTCTATTTATGATTTTGTTAGCAGCGTTTAAAGTGCTGTTATCCCGCTACACTGCCACTGAAGATATAGTAGTTGGTTCGCCCATAGCTAATCGCAATCGCACAGATATAGAAGATTTAATCGGCTTTTTGGTTAATACTTTGGTATTGCGGACTAATTTGGCAGAAAATCCCACTTTTGTCGAGTTACTAGCCAGAGTGAAAGATTGCACTCTATCAGCTTACGCTAATCAAGATGTACCCTTCGATCTAGTGTTAGACGCAATTAAAAGCGATCGCCATCTCAGTCATACACCTGTATTCCAAGTAATGTTTGTACTGCAAAATGCCCCACAGTCGAACATTGAACTACCAGCCTTAACCTGGGAATCTTTAGAGATAGAAGCTAAAACTACTAAGTTCGATCTCACCCTGTTAATTGAAGAAACGGAAACACAATTAAAGGCTTGTTGGGAATACAACACCGATTTATTTAATCCCGATACGATCTCCCGTATGAGTGTGCATTTTCAAACTTTGTTGACGGGTATTGTGACTAATCCACAACAGCCGATAGCTCAATTGCCTTTATTAACAGCAAAGGAACAACAATTATTAGTAGAGTGGAATGCTACTCAGGCTGAGTATTCGCTGGATAAATCTATCGATCGACTATTTGCCGAACAAGTAGCCAAGACTCCCGATGCTGTAGCTGTAGTATTTGAAGATTTTCAGTTGACTTATAGAGAATTAAACCGCAAATCTAATCAATTAGCTGATTATTTACAAGAAAATGGCGTCAAACCAGATATCTTGGTCGGAATTTGTCTGAATCGCTCTCTAGAAATGGTTATCTCTTTGTTAGCCGTTCTCAAAGCAGGTGGTGCTTATGTACCTCTCGATCCTAATTATCCTCCAGAACGTTTGCGGTTGATGATCGAAGATGCCAATTTATCAGTTCTCTTAACTCAAACAAAGTTACTCGATTTAGTTTCTAATTCTCCAGCAAATACTATTTGTCTCGATACACAATGGCAACATATTGCGCAAAATTCCCCTGTTAATCCAGTTAACATCGCTACCGGTGATAGTTTAGCCTACGTAATTTATACATCGGGTTCGACTGGAACACCCAAAGGTGTAATGATTCCCCATCGCGCCCTTTGCAACCATATGTTGTGGATGCAAACAGAATTATCATTCACTTCGGGCGATCGCTTTTTACAAAAAACTCCTTTTAGTTTTGATGCTTCGGTATGGGAATTTTACGCACCTTTGTTAGTAGGCGGAACATTAATTTTAGCCAAACCAGACGGACATCAAGATCCTGATTATTTAACCGAGTTAATTATTCAAGAAAATATTACTATCCTTCAATTAGTTCCCTCTCTGCTGCGAGTGTTGTTAGAAGAAAATAGGGGCAATAGACATATTGCCTTCAATAACTGTCAATCTTTACGAAAAGTATTTTGTGGTGGTGAAATTTTACCTTGGGAACTACAACAACGTTTTTATAATCAATTAAAGCACTGCCAACTATACAATCTCTATGGCCCTACCGAAGCCACAATAGATACTACATATTGGTTATGTCCCCAACAAGAACAACCAATTAATTCTATTGGTAAACCGATTAGTAATGTTCAAGTATATATTTTAGATGCTAATTTACAACCACTTCCCATTGGCATACCAGGAGAAATCTATATAGGTGGTGCAGGTTTAGCCCAAGGGTATCTCAATCGTCCAGAATTAACTCAAGAAAAGTTTATTCCAAATCCTTTTTATCCCTCTACAGCCCCTCACTCTCCTCAACTCTACAAAACAGGAGACAAAGCCCGCTATCTCCCCGACGGCAAGATTGAATTTTTAGGACGTATTGATAACCAGGTAAAACTGCGGGGTTTTCGGCTGGAATTAGGGGAAATCGAAACCAAACTCGAAGAACATCGCCAAATCAAAGAAGCTGTAGTCGAAGTTCGAGAATATGAAACTAATACTCAGCGTTTGGTTGCTTATTTAGTTAGTCGAGAACAACCTCCCGCAACTAGCGAACTGCGTAGTTATTTACAAGGAAGACTACCACAATACATGATTCCTGGGATTTTTGTCTTTTTAGATTCTTTCCCACTAACACCTAACGGCAAAATAGATCGCCGTGCTTTACCAATACCAGAGATAAAAATCGATCGCCAGTTCACAGTAACTCCCAGCAATCAAATTGAATCTACTCTAGTCAATATTTGGACTGAAGTTTTACAAGTAGATAACATCGGCATCGACGATAACTTTTTTGAATTGGGTGGGGATTCTATTCTAAGTTTACAAGTCATTGCCAAAGCTAGAGATGCAGGTATACAATTAACTCCCAAACAGATTTTTCAAGCCCAAACTATTGCCTATTTAGCGACAGTCGCTAATACAACCACAACGCAGATAGCAGAACAAGGCTTTGTAACGGGTACTTTTCCCCTCACTCCCATTCAACAGAGATTTTTTGCCCAAAATTTCATTAATCACCATTGGAATCAATCAGTAATTTTAAAAGTACGCAATTGTCAGCCAACGTTGTTAGAAAAAGCTGTACAACATCTATGGGAACATCATGACATATTGCGATCGCGTTTTTTTCAAACCGAATCTGGTTGGTCAGGTGCGATTTCGACAGGGGTGGATAGCCATCCGCCTTTACACAGTTATCAGTTGTCACAATTATCTGAGGATCGACAAAAACAAGAAATAGAAGCGATCGCATCCGAACTACAGAGTAGTTTTAATCTAAATCAAGGGCAATTAATCAAAATAGTTTGGTTTGATTTGGGTAGACAACAATCTAGCCGATTGTTGATTATTGCTCATCATTTGATTATTGATGGGGTTTCTTGGCGCATTTTATTGGCAGATTTAGAAACTGCTTATCAACAATTAAGTCAAGGAGAACCGGTTCAGCTACCAGCTAAGACTACTTCTTATAAGTATTGGACCAAACAACTGCAAAAATATGCTCAATCTGAATCAGTAAAGGAAGAATTAGATTATTGGTTGAATTTATTTGAGAAAACGGCGAATCGAGATAAATCTCAGGTTTTACCTGTAGACTTTCTTGGGGGCGATAATACAGTTGCTTTGGCTACTACAGTATCTGTAACCCTTACAGCAGAGGAAACACAAGCCCTATTATCGGAAGTACCATCAGCATATCAAACTCAAATTAATGATGTTTTACTTACTGCTTTAGTGCAGGCTTTTCAAGAGTGGACGGATATTAATTCTCTGCTAATAGAATTAGAAGGGCATGGAAGAGAAGATATCTCAGCCAATGTCGATTTATCTGGTACAGTAGGCTGGTTTACGACTATATTCCCAGTTTTATTGGATTTAGGCAACAATTCTCATCCAGGAGAAACTTTAAAAACTATTAAAGAACAACTCCGTAGCATTCCCTACCGAGGCATTAATTACGGCGTACTGCGCTATTTAAGTCATGACGCATCAATTAAGGAAAAGCTAGAGAAATTGCCCCAAGCAGAAGTCAGATTTAACTATTTAGGGCAACTAGACCAAATAACCAACAAATCTCCCTTTTTTCAACCCGCAAGCGAATCTACTGGTAATAATCAAAGTCTGAGAGGACATCGAGATTGTTCGCTTGAAATTAATAGTGCGATCGCCAACGGTCAACTATTTCTGGATTGGACTTATAGCCAAGCATTATATCGAGAAACAACAATTCAGCGATTAGCAGAAAACTCACTCAATAAATTGCGATCGCTGATATACCATTGTCAATCTCCTGACTCTGGAGGCTATACCCCTTCCGACTTTCCTCAAATGCAATTCGATTCAGCAGAACTAGATTTATTACTTGCAGAACTTGATAATTGAGGGCGCAAGCCTCGCGCCTCTACAGACGATTGGTAAAAATTCTTGAAATAACTATCTATTATGAATCAGAAAAATATTGCAAATATCTATCCCATGACACCCATGCAGCAGGGCATACTTTTTCATACCCTGAATGCACCCCAAACAGGAATTTATGTAGTTCAAAGTAGCTATCAATTTAATAACCAGATTAACCTACCTGCTTTTAAACAAGCTTGGCAACAAGTAATTAACCAACATTGTGTTTTACGAACTTCTTTTCATTGGCAACAACACCATGAACCATTTCAAGTAGTACATAAACAAGTAGAATTACCCTGGCGGGAATGGAGACAAGGAGACTTCGGGATCGAAAATAATGAACGAGAACAATTAGAAGCTTGGCTAGAAAAGGATCGACAAGAGGGTTTTAATCTTAACCAAGCACCTTTAATGCGCTTGAGTTTGATTCATTTAGCTAACAACACTTATCAATTTATTTGGAGTTGTCACCATTTAATTTTAGACGGCTGGTCAACCGCCTTGATCTTAAAACAAGTATTAGATAACTATCAAGCATTATCTCAAGGTCAACATTTACTTTTAACGCCAAGTCGCCCTTATGCCGACTATGTTGCTTGGCTACGACAACAAGACTTATCTCAAGCTAAGACATACTGGCAAAAAGCACTTCAAGGTTTTACCGCACCTACTTCTATTTTCCGCCTTTTTCCAGGGGAGATTGAGGAAGAATCGAAAGAGGCTTCGCTTAAGTTATCTTTTGAAACTACAGCAGCATTACAATCTTTAGGCAAAAAGCATAGATTGACTTTCAATACTATTTTGCAAGGTGCTTGGGCTTTGCTTTTGAGTCGTTACAGTGGTCAAGAAGACATTGTGTTTGGTGCAACTTCCTCTGGTCGACCGCTTAATTTAGTAGGATCTGAATCAATGGTGGGTTTATTTATCAATACCCTACCAGTCCGAGTCAAAGTACCTGCTAACGAATCCCTAATTCCTTGGCTACAAAAACTGCAAAATCAACAAATTGAAGCACATCAATATGAATACACTCCTTTGGTGCAGGTACAGGAATGGAGTGATGTACCCAAAAATTTGCCCCTGTTTGAAAGTGTTTTAGTTTTTGAAAACTATCCTGTAGATACTTCAATCGCCAAATTTGCTAGTCAAATGCAGATTGAAGAAATTAAGTCGATAGAATCAACTAATTATCCTTTGGCTATTTCAGCAGGATTAAGCGATGAGTTATTTTTAGAAATTTTATTTGATCGCGCTCGCTTTGATGCTGTTACTGTTAGGAGAATACTGGGACACTTAGAACATTTGTTAGCAGAATTTGTTGCTAAACCCGAAGCTAACTTAGCAGACTTATCAATCCTCACAAATGCTGAAAAACAGCAAATATTAATCGATCAAAATAATAATCGAGTTAATTACAAAAATAATCTCTGTATTCATCAATTATTTGAGCAACAGGTAGCCAAAACGCCCGATGCTATAGCCGTAATTTCCCAAAACCAACAATTAACTTATCAAGAATTAGATCGACGCGCCGAACAGTTAGCTGTTTATTTACAAAGTATCGGAGTCAAATCAGAAGTCATTGTTGGTATTTGTCTAGAACGTTCTCTAGAAGTAGTTGTCGCGATTTTAGCTATTCTCAAAGCTGGTGGTGCATATCTACCTCTCGATCCAGCTTATCCCCAACAACGCTTAGATTATATCGTCCAAGATGCTCAAATCTCTCTCGTATTAACCCAACAACCTCTAAAAGACAAAATACGACAGCAGTCAATTAGAGTTATAGCAATAGATACCCAATGGCAAACAATTATACGATCACAGCAGCAAAATCTCACTCGCCATGTCAATCCAGACAGTCTCGCTTATGTAATTTATACCTCTGGTTCGACAGGAAACCCTAAAGGAGTGTTAGTGGATCACTATAATGTAGTTCGCTTATTTACTGCTACTCAAGATTGGTATAATTTTGACCATAATGATGTTTGGACGCTATTCCATTCTTATGCTTTTGATTTCTCAGTTTGGGAAATTTGGGGTGCTTTAATCTATGGCGGAAAATTGGTAATAGTACCCTATTTAGTAAGCAGATCTCCCGATAGTTTTTATCAGCTTCTCCTAGACGAGAAAGTTACAGTATTAAACCAAACTCCCTCAGCTTTTTCACAATTAATCCAGATAGACGAACGCTCAAATCTAAATTCTCGGTTAAATTTGCGTTTGATTATTTTCGGCGGAGAAGCATTAGAGATACACAGCTTGAAACCCTGGTTTGAACGGCATGGCGATCGCCAGCCGCAGCTAGTAAATATGTATGGCATCACTGAAACAACCGTACACGTTACTTACCGTCCACTTACCATAGCAGATACTAATCATCAGAGCAGCGTTATTGGTTGTCCGATTCCTGACTTAAAGTTATATCTACTCGATAGCTATTTACAGCCAGTTCCTATTGGAGTTGTGGGAGAAATGTATGTTGCTGGTGCAGGTGTAGCGCGGGGTTATCTCAATCGCGAACAGTTAACTCAAGAGAGATTTATCAAAGATCCTTTTAGTAACAACTCAAAATCTAGATTATATAAATCTGGGGATTTGGCGCGTTATTCATCTACCGGAGAACTAGAGTATTTGGGGCGTATCGACCATCAGGTAAAAATTAGGGGTTTCCGCATCGAATTAGGTGAAATTGAAGCTTTATTAGCTAGTCACGAAGATATTGGTCAAACAATCGCTATCGTAAGGGAAGATCGATCGGGAAATAAACACATTGTTGCCTATGCTATTCCCAAACCTAACAAAGTTATTGATGTTAAAACAATACGTCAGTATCTTCAAGCACATTTACCTGACTACATGATTCCTGCTGCTTTTGTAACTTTGGATTCTTTCCCCTTAACCAATAATGGCAAAATCAACAGGGATGCCTTACCCACACCAGATTTAATTAATCCTGTAACTAAATTAGATTACGTTGCGCCTCGGACTAATACGGAAAAACAAATGGCAGAAATTTGGCAGGAAGTTTTAGTTATATCCCAAGTGGGAATTTACGATAATTTCTTCGATCTGGGCGGACATTCTTTATTAATAGTGCGTTTATTTGCCAGTATCCGTGCTGTTTTTAAAATAGATTTACCTTTCCAGTTTTTGTTTGACGCACCTATTTTGATTGATTTTGTCGAGAAACTAGAAAATAAAAAGACGGGGAGACTAGGAGACGGGGAGACTGGGAGACTGGGTTTGGAGTTAAATAAGGAGGCTGTTTTAGATTGCACTATTTCTCTTCAAGATCGTCAATTTGAATATCCAGATTCAATTAACAGTATTTTTCTGACGGGTGCAACGGGTTTTTTAGGGGCATTTTTATTATCCGAACTTTTACAGCAAACTGAAGCCAATATTTATTGTTTAGTACGTGCTAATAATCTGGAAACAGGCAAAGATAAGATCGAGCAATCTTTAGTCAATTATCTTCTGTGGCAAGATGTTTTTAGTTTCAGAATTATTCCCATTATTGGCGATCTATCTCAACCGTTTTTAGGACTTTCAGAAGCAAAATTCCAATCTCTAGCAGAATCAATCGATCTCATCTACCACAATGGTGCTTGGGTACATCATACTACTCCCTATTCAACACTCAAAGCAGCTAATGTCTTGGGTACCAAGGAAATCTTACGATTAGCTAGCATTAATAAAATTAAACCAGTCCATTTTATTTCCACCATTAGTGTTTTTTCTGGAGTTAATAATTCTGGCGATCGCTTAATTACAGCCACCTCTAAAATCGATGATTTTGGAGTACCAGAAGGCGGCTATGCTCAAAGTAAATGGGTTGCTGATAAATTAGTTACTCTTGCTCGCGATCGCGGTTTACCTGTTACTATTTATCGCCCTGGAAGTATATCGGGACATAGTAAAACTGGAGTATTTAATCCTAATGATTTCTTGTACAGATTGCTGATTGGTTGTATCCAGTTAGGTTGCATCCCTCAAGGAGATTTGTTAGATAGTTTAGTACCTGTAGATTACGTCAGCCAAGCAATTGTTAGTATCTCTGTGCAACCACAATCTCTAAATAAAGCTTTCCATTTAGTTAATGGCGATTGCGCGGAGCGCACTGCCGAAGGAGATCGCCTCGATTTAAATATCTTAACTAATCTGATTCGTGATTTTGGTTATGAGCTAAAAGAGCTTTCTGAGGAACAATGGCAAATAAAATTAGCTGAAATTGCTGAAAATCAGCCAGAACATCCTTTATATCCTTTGATTTCATTGCTGTCTTTTTCAGGCGCTCGCGAAAACTTACTCCCTTTACAATTCAATTGTCAAAACACTTTGCAAGCCTTAAAAAATACTGCGATTTCTTGTCCGTCGACGGATGAGAAGTTACTACGTACTTATTTATCTTATCTGAGGGAAAATGGTTTTCTTGATACCTCACGACCACCAGTTATGAGTAATTGAAAAGAATCTCGCGCAGAGGCGCAGAGGCACAGACGAGAAGAGGCGAAAGTTATAAACAAACATACCTAATTCATCATCACCAAAGTGTAATTATTCAACAAACAGGACTTGAGATTAAACTATGCTGAAAAAAAATAGTTCTTCGGTAACACAAACTGCATCGGGAAAAGAAATTTACCAACAACTACCAACTAATATTGAGGAGGTTTATTTAGAAAAATTCATCGCTGAATATTGCGATCGCACTAAAACTTCAAAACAACTAGCCCAAGCTTTTCGCCCGACCTTAGCCGATCCCAGGGTTGCAGCAGGGTTTAGTTTACCCCTTAAAGAAATGTGCTATCCCATTGTGGCTAAAAAGTCTTTTGGTTCAAAAATTTGGGATGTAGATGGCAATGAATATATAGATTTAATTATGGGGTTTGGGATTAATCTTTTAGGACATAATCCGTCTTTTATTAAGCAAGCTCTGATCGAACAATTAGATCGGGGTATCGAAATCGGCGTACAAACTCAACTAGCGGGAGAAGTTGCCCAGTTAATTTCCGAATTAACTGGTATGGAGAGAGTTACCTTTAGTAATACTGGCACAGAAGCAGTAATGACAGCGATTCGTATTGCTAGGGCTGCTACTAAGCGTAACAAAATAGCGATCTTTTCTGGTTCTTATCACGGACATTCTGATGCTACTTTAGTCGATATTAAACAAATTAACGGCAATTTACAAACAGTCGCTAAAGCCGATGGTATTCCTGATGGTGTTGTGGGAGATACTCTAGTTTTAGATTATGGAAATTATGATTCCCTGGAAATAATTAAAAATCATCATCCAGAATTAGCTGCTATTTTGGTCGAACCCGTACAAAGTTGTCGTCCTGACTTGCAACCCCGCGAATTTCTCCAACAATTGCGTAAATTAACCGCAGAATTAGGAATTGTGCTGATTTTTGACGAAATGGTCACGGGTTTTCGCGTTCATCAAGGAGGTGCGCAAGCTTGGTTTGACGTACAAGCAGACATTGCTACCTATGGCAAAATTGTTGGTGGTGGCTTACCGATTGGCGTAATTGCGGGGAAAGCTGCCTATATGGATAAAATTGATGGGGGAATGTGGCATTATGGCGATGATTCTTCTCCAAGAGTACAAACTACTTTTTTTGCTGGTACTTATTGCAAACATCCTCTATCTTTAGCTGCTGCTAAGGCAATTTTAGAGTATCTTAAAGCCCAAGGAAATACATTACAAATACAGTTAGGCGATCGCACTACGCAATTTGCTAGAGAATTAAATAATTGTTTTGCTAGTTTCCAATTACCGATTAAGATAGCTAATTTTGGTTCTTGTTTTGACGCAGTTTTAGATACCAATTCTGCCCCATCATCTAGCTCTGATTCAGTTAGTCGGGGCATCGATTTATTGTCCTATCATTTACTCTATAAAGGCGTACTAATTCGGGCTGGTAGTGGTTGTTTATCTACTGCCCATACAGATGTAGAACTTAATTATGTAATTGAGTCAATTGAAGATAGTTTAAAACAATTACGACAAGCAAATTTACTTTAAAATCCCTTGAACTGTGTTTACCAAACCTTCAACCTATTTAAGCTCAGCTCCAAATCAAAAGCAATAAATTAGAAACTATATCTGCGTTTATCTGTGTTCATCTGCGGATAAATAATACTCAATTCAATTTGGAAAAAACCAGATAATCAAAATGAAAATCAAACCAATCGAACGAATTAATCGACCAACAAATAAAGAATTCAATCGCTATATAATTCAAAACCAACCAGTTATTATCACTGGAGTTGCTAATCAATGGCAAGCTTGTGCTAATTGGACTATAAAAAGTTTCAAACATATGTTTGGCGATCTCACAGTACCTTTAAGAGCCAGTGACAATGAAATTGATGTATTTTTTGGCGAAGACAATCAACCAAGATTTCTACGTTTTTCTGAATATATCGACCTGATTTTAAATTGCGATCGCTTAAATAAAAGACCACCATATTTTGGTAATATTCTCCTTAACGATCCTGAAATTAAAATGATTGTCGAACCAATTATTAAAGATTTTGATTTTCCTCAATATTTTACTGATAGTACCAGGAACGATCTACAGCTTTGGATTGGCGCAGCTAATCAAAAGTCAACAATTCATAATGACAATTATCAAAACTTAAATGCTCAAATTTATGGTAAAAAAACATTTTTATTATTCTCCCCCGAACAACACCGATTTCTTTATCCTGTCAAAATTGATCGCGAATTATGGTCTAGCCCTATCGATCCTCAAAATCCAGATTTAGTAAAGTATCCCTTATTTGCTCAAGCATCTTGTATAGAAGCTATTTTAGAACCAGGAGAAATTCTATTTATTCCTGTTTTTTGGTGGCATCAAGCCAGAGCAATTACTACTGCAATTAATCTCAATATGTGGGCATTTACTAAAAAAATAAGTCAATACTGGAATGAAGATAATCCAATGTTTAGAAACTGTTTAAATTTAGTTAAATGAAATTATCTATTCAGCGCATTTTAAAATTACTGACAATGATGCTGGTTAGCACATTAATCATGATAGCCTGTAGTAATAATTCACCAGAGACAACCACCTCTAAATTAGCATCATTATCAACAGCAGAATATCGAATAGTCAAAGATGCGATCGCGCAAATAAAAGTTCCTCTTAATCCTCAAAGAATAGTAACTTTACATGGGAAAGCCTTAGAAAGTATTTTAGCTTTAAATGTCAAACCAGTCGGGACGACTTTAAATGGCGATCGCGATCGACAACCAGATTTTTTAAGTAAACAATTAGCTAATGTTGAAATTTTGGGTTCTTTTGGCGAACCTAACTTAGAAAAAGTTTTACTACTAAAACCCGATTTAATTTTAGATTGGGATACGGAAAATATTTACTCCCAGCTATCTCAAATTGCTCCGATTATTGTTACTGAAGATAATCCTAGTAATAGCTGGCAGCCCAATTTAAAAGTTTATGCTGAGGCGTTAGGTAAACCAGAAGCAGCAGAAAAAATTATTGCTAATTATTACGCCAGACTCAAACAATTTAAAGCAGAAATCAATAAAAAAGGTAAGCCACTAACAGTTTCGGTGATTCGTATTTATCCTCAAGGAATTGCTTTTTATCAACCAGATTCTTTTTCTGGTTCAATTTTAACCGATGCGGGTTTATCTCGTCCTCCATTACAAAGACAAGGAGGAGGACAACAGCTAATTAGTCAAGAATTAATTAGTGAAGCAGATGCCGATGTAATTTTTTACTGGGCTTATGGCGATGATTATTACAGTAAAGCAGAACGAATAGAGAATAGTTTAGAACAATTTAAATCCGATCCTTTATGGTTACAATTAAATGCAGTTAAACAAGGAAAAGTTTATCAGGTCCCAGACTATTGGATTGGTTATGGCCCTTTAGCTGCTAATGCCGTAATTGACGATTTATTTAAATATTTACTCAATAACTAAATTTTGAACCCACTAAATAATTTACCTGCAAATCTTCGTCCGTTTATTATTCTTTGGATTGGTCAACTAATTTCTATTTTAGGTTCAGAAATAACTGATTTTGCCATTACAATTTGGGCTTGGGAAATTACAGGCAAAGCCACTCCATTGTCTTTAATTTTGTTATTTGCCAAAATACCGAGTATTATTGCTGCTATTTTTGCTGGTGCAATTGTAGATCGTTATAATCGTAAGTTTTTAATGTTTTTTGGCGATACTGCTTCTTGTATTTCTACCATTTTTTTACTCGTACTTTTATTAACTAATCGTTTAGAAATTTGGCATTTATATGTTACGGCTGCTATCAACGGGTTATTTGGTTACTTTCAAGATTTAGCTTATTCATCTTCCCTATCTTTACTAGTACCGAAACAACACTATACAAGAGCAACAGTGTTAAATGATTATGTCAGTGGATTTGGGGCAAATATTCTTGCTCCAGCCTTAGCAGGAGGACTATATTATGTAATCGGGCTGCAAGGCATTATGGCGATCGATTTAATTACTTTTTTCGTCGCAATTTATTCATTATCTTTAGTTAAAATACCACAACCAGTTACTAACACTAATTCACCTGAAAATAATAATTTATGGCAAAATTTGACCTTTGGGTTTCGCTACATCATCAAACGCAAAAGTCTGCTAATAATGGTAATTTTTCTAATTATTTTCTATTTCATCGATCGCGTTATGTCTGGAATCGAATCGCCAATGATTTTAGCCCGTAGTGGCAACAATACAGCTATTTTTGCCAGCGTTCATACTGCCACGGCCATTGGAGGTGCGATCGGCGGTATCTTATTAAGTATCTGGGGCGGTTTTCAGCGTCGTATTCACGGTTTCTTACTTGGGACAATCTTGACCTTTACCAGTGCGATCGCCTTTGGCTTGAGTAATCTACCTCCTCTGTGGCTAATTACTACCTTCTTTGCTGCTTTATTTTGGCCCATTATCGGTAGTTCAGAACTTTCGATTTGGCTAGCAAAAGTACCCCCCCAAATCCAAGGCAGAGTATTTGCAGCCCGCTTTTTAATGACCCAAATTTCTGTCCCGATTGCTTTAGCAATGACAGGATTTTTAGCCGATCGTGTTTTTGAACCAGCGATGATGCCTGGAGGTAGTTTAGCACCTATATTAGGTAGTTTATTTGGCACTGGTTTAGGTTCGGGAATGGCAGTGCAATACACTTTATTTGCCATGTTTGGCGTAATTCTAGGTTTAGGCGGATACACCTTGACTCAACTGCGAGATATTGAGACGATACTACCTGATGCAGATTTAGAGACTGGGTAACAAAATAAAGACAAATTTTATGAGTAAATTTTTTAAATCTTTCTAAATGTTAAATGTTAAATGTAAAGTCAGCTTTTTTTCTAATTAGTTTATTGATCGTTTTGACGATCGGACAAACCAATTTACTGAGTAAGAACAATACCGAGATTCTTTGGGATAATTACGGCGTGCCTCATGTTTATGGGATTGATAATCAAAGTACCTTTCAAGCCTTCGGTTGGGCGCAAATGCACAGCCACGGCAACTTAATTCTACGTCTTTATGGTCAAGCTAGAGGCAGGGCTGCCGAATATTGGGGAGAAGACTATTTAGAGTCCGATCGATGGGTTGTCACCATGGGTATTCCCCAACGGGCAACAACTTGGTACAAGCAACAAAATGCTACTTTTCGCAGCTATTTAGATGCCTTTGCTGCTGGAATTAATATTTATGCCCAGGAACATCCCGAATTAATTGACGATGAAGTGAAAGTAGTCTTACCAGTAACGGGAGAAGATGTTCTCGCCCACGTTCAACGAGTACTTAATTTTACCTTTGTCGTAGACCCAGAAACCGTTACAAATCTTGGTCAAGAACAGAAGCATTTTAAAGGTTCTAACGGTTGGGCGATCGCGCCTTCTCATTCGGCTAGTGGCAATGCCATGCTACTGGCTAACCCTCATTTGCCTTGGTCAGATTTATTTCTCTGGTATGAAGCACAAATTACCGCACCTGGTATGGATGCCTATGGCGCAACTTTGGTAGGTATTCCCGTTTTGGCGATCGCTTTTAATAATAATCTTGGTTGGACTCATACCGTCAATACTTTCGATGGTTGGGATCTTTATGAATTAACGCGATCGGGCAAGGGATATCTATTTGATGGTCAAGTGCGAGATTTTGAACAGAAAACCGCTGAAATTAAAGTCAAACAACAAGATGGCACATTACAATCAGAACAACTTGTTATACAAAGCTCTATTCATGGTGCGGTAATCAAGCAAGAACCAGGAAAAGCTCTAGCTTTAAGAGTTGTCGGTTTAGATCGTCCTGGAGTATTAGAGCAATGGTGGGATATGGCAAAAGCTAATAACTTTAAGCAGTTTGAAACAGCACTTAAACGTCTACAGCTGCCCATGTTTACTGTCATGTATGCCGATCGCGAGGGGCATATTATGCACCTATTTAACGGTCAAGTTCCTATTCGCGATCGAGGAGATTTTGAATATTGGTCAGGTATTATTCCGGGTGATACCTCAGATACTTTGTGGACTAAAATCCATCCCTATCAAGATTTACCTCGTATTGTCGATCCGACCAGCGGTTGGCTACAAAATGCTAACGATCCTCCCTGGACAACTACTTTTCCCAGTGCTATTGCACCTGAAGATTATCCTCCTTACATAGCACCCCAAGAAATGAATTTGCGATCGCAGCGTTCGACTCGTATGTTAGCAGAAGATGATAAAATTTCTCTGGCAGAAATGATTGCCGATAAACATTCAACTCGCATGGAAATTGCGGATCGTCTCCTCGACGATTTACTCCCTGCATTACGTCAAGAAGCTAGTCCATTGGCTGTAAAAGTAGCCGATATACTGGAAAAATGGGATCGGCAAACTAATGCCGATAGTCAAGGGGCAGTATTATTCGCTGCTTGGTTAGAAGAAACTGACTTTGATACCTTGTTCAGTCAACCTTGGCAAAAAAACTCTCCTCTTACTACCCCCGATGGTTTAGCCAATCCTCAGCAAGCAGTAGCAACACTCTTAGCTGTAGCCACCAAGATCGAACAAGACTATGGCGCAATAGATGTTCCCTGGGGTGAAGTGTTTCGGCTTAACTACGGTAATGTAAATTTACCCGCTAATGGTGGCCCAGGGTACTTAGGTATTTTTCGAGTAGTTAATTTTATGCCGATGGAAGACTCCAAACATTTTCAAGCCTTTGATGGAGATTCTTTCGTCGCTGCCATTGAGTTTTCCCAACCAGTCAAGGCAATGGCACTAACTACCTATGGTAATGCTACTCAACCAAACTCTACTAATTCTGACGAGCAATTAAAGTTATTTACTCAAAAACAATTGCGTCCCATCTGGCGATCGCGCCAAGAAGTCGAAGCTCATTCATTGAACATTGAACATTAAACATTGAACATTGAACATTGAACATTGAACATTGAACATTGAACATTGAACATTGAACATTGAACATTAAACATTGAACATTGAACATTGAACATTGAACATTGAACATTGAACATTAAACATTAAACATTGAACATTGAACATTGAACATTAAGTATTTGGGGATGGATAAAAATAATGTAACTTATGATAAGGCTTATCAGTTTGCTATTAGAATTGTTAATGCTTATAAGTATTTAATTAAAGAAAGAAAGGAGTTTGTTTTATCTAAGCAATTATTAAAAAGTGGTACATCTATCGGTGCAAACGTTGCCGAAGCTAATGGGGCAATTTCTTCTGCCGACTTTTCTGCTAAAATTTCTATAGCTTATAAAGAGACTTTAGAAACAAAATATTGGCTATCTTTATTAAAAGATACTGGATATATAGACATCAAATCTTTCAATAGTATCTATCAGGATGCAGATGAAATAGCCAAAATATTATTTTCAATCTTAAAAAATACCAGAATCAACAGCAAATCATAAATTAGCCATGCTAAATGATAAATGCTAAATGTTAAATGTTAAATGTTAAATTACGACCTGGATTAGAATTAAGTATCGAACATTATCAACTGCACGATCGCTGGAACATCCCAAAGTGCGATGAGGCTCTGCCTCCGCTTAGCGATAGCCTTAATCGATTCGAGATGTGTTTTCAAATTAGCAGACAAAACTGCGATCGAGACGGTTTTATGGGTGCAGGACAAACTACATTTTGCGCTAGTGGTTTGGCGGTGTCTGGAGAGTGGGAGCAACTCCAGCAACACCCAGTTATGAGTGTAAGTATGCACATCGAACCCGAATTAGTCGTCGATTTCTGGGGAGAAGACGATCGAGATATTGATGTGAACTGGAACAAATTATTTCAAACAGAACAACCCTGTTTCGTAGATTCTGGCTCGATTACGCCCCAGATGCAGGTGGCATTACAACAAATCTTAAACTGTCCCTATCGAGGTGCGATCGCACGGATGTATTTAGAAAGTAAAGTCTGGGAGCTAATGGCGTTACAATTAGCTCAGATGAAAGACGATAATCGATCAAACCAATATTCTCTGAAATCAGAAGATCGCGATCGCCTTTATCTAGCTCAACAAATTTTAGGCGATCGCTTAGATCATCCCCCTTCTTTAACCGACTTAGCTCAAGAAATTGGCTTAAATGAGTGCAGCCTTAAACGCGGTTTTCGTCAACTATTCGGCACAACGGTATTTGGTTACCTCTATCAACAACGCATGGAATATGCCAGACAGCTTTTACAACAGCGAGAATTGAATGTTGGTCAGGTAGCCAAAAAAGTAGGTTATGCCAGCCAAAGTCGTTTTGCCACTGCATTTAGAAAAAAATTTGGCATTAATCCTAAAGTATTTGCTCGGCGATCGCTAGGTAATTTAACTATCTATTAGCTATTAAGATGGCTTAATTGGGGGAATACGGGCGATATTTGCTGATTTAAGTACTTGAGGAAATTTTTTATAAGGAATAGATTCACCTTGGCGATCGAGATAAAAATTTGCAACCTCAAGCAAAGCTTCAGGACTTTCTCGAACGGGTAAGTCAGTAAATAAATAGGTAAATCGATCGCTTGCAGAAAGTGCAACGACACAGGCTTGTTCGCACATCCACAGGCATCCTACGGCTTGAATAACAAATTTATCTTCATCATTCAGTTCGTTTAGTCTATCTAACAGGCAAGCACCTTCAGATAGTTCTGAATCCTGGTTAGAAGTAGTATTACAAGATTTACAGACGAACAAGACGGGTTTTGACATGACAAGAATTTCTCGTTTTTTTAATTACTTAGCTGCTGGTTTTGGTTATTTTTGATCCTCAAAATTCCACTGAAACCGAACCAATTACCGTAAAAGGATCGCCTGGTCTAACTGCTTCTCTAAAGGTTTCACTCGACCTAATATAGTCAACGTCGAAGAGGTTTTGAAAGTTAAGATTAGCTTGCCAATTGTCTTGACGATAGAAAAGAGCAGCATCGGTACGGACATAACTAGGTAGAGTAAAAGTATTATCTAAATCTCCTTGGCGATCGCCAACAAAAAAGACCCCTGCACCTACACCTAAACCCTGTAAGCTTCCCTGCTGAATTTGATAACTCGTCCAGAGACTCGCGCTATTTTCGGGGACGTTTGCTAATTTATTTCCCACAGGAAATTCATTATCTTCGGTAATCTCGGCATCGGTATAAGCATAAGCAGCAATAACATTCCAACCAGGTAAGATTTCTCCTGCAACATCTAATTCAATTCCGCGACTGCGAACTTCTCCCGCAGCAATACTAAAATCTGTGTTATCGGGATCGATAGTAGCAAAATTATTGCGCTCGATTTGATAGAAAGCCAAGGTACTAGTAAGTTTTTGATTCAGAAATTCTCCTTTAACTCCAAGTTCGTATTGATTACCAGTAGAAGGTTCGAGGACATCACCAGCAACGGTAGTGGAATTAAACGGATCGGGATTAAAGGAAGTGCTGTAGCTGGCATAAAGAGAAATAGGCGCGATCGGTTGATAAACTATACCAAGGCGAGGACTAAATTTTTCTTGAGACTGTTCGGAAGTTAGATTTTCGGTAAAATCAATTGATTCTTGATCGTAAATATCTAAACGTCCGCCAGCCAAAAACTTGAATTGTTCTGAAAGAGAGATTTGGTCTTGTAAATAAATACCAATTAAATCCGCACGAATATTCTCGTCTCGCACAAATGAAGTTAAATCTTCAGGTTCGATATTCGGAACGGGATCTGCTTCTTGGGTAAAGACATCAATTAAAAATATGGGGTCGTCTGGTAGTCTTCCCTGTCTTCCCACACTAGTGGTGCGGTCTAAATCCACACCGACTAAAAGCTGATGTTCGACTTTTCCTGTCGCAAATTCTCCAACTACATTGGTTTGTAAGCTATAGTTTTCTCGAATATCTTCATTACGGCGAAATCCCCTTTCTAAAATCCCCGAATCGTCAATCAATACAGAATCAAGACGAAAATCAGATGTATCTCCAGAAACCAAGCGAAAACTATTACGAAGTTTCCATTTATCGCTAAAACGATGTTCTAATTGATAACTAGCACTCAACTGTTCTAATTCATATTCATCATCGGGCTGTTGGAAAATGCGATCGAAGGGAATATCGGCAACACCATCATCAATAGCTACAATACCGCGATCGAAGGGGTTAGCTTGGTTAATATAGCTGAAATCTATGAGTAAATCAGTGTTCTTGCCGATTTGCCAGCTAATAGTTGGTGCAAGAGATAAACGAGTTGCATCTTGGTCAAAATCACGGAAACCATTATTGACTTCAAAAGCAGCATTCAGACGATAGAGTAAGTTTTGCTCGGAATCGATCGCATCGGAGAAATCAAAACTAGATTGAAATAAACCAAAGTTACCCAATTCTATTTTCGTTTCGGCAAAAGGTTCTGATAAAGGCTTTTTCGTCACTAAATTAATTACGCCACCAGGTTCGAGATTACCATATAAAATTGAGGCAGGCCCTTTTAAGACTTCAATCCGCTCTAATCTTTCTGCACTAGGCAATCCTTGTCCAAAAGCAGTCTGGCGAAATCCATTAATCAAAGTGGTGTCTTGAGCAAAACCGCGAATGACAAATCTTTCTGCCGTACCACCAAAACTATCCCCCGTACTAACTCCACTGACATTCCGTAGTGCATCTTCTAGTCGGTTGGCTTGTTGATCTTCAATCACTTGTTGCGGTACAACTTGAATTGACTGGGGTATATCTTTTAAAGGTGTATCGGTGCGAGTGGCTGTAGTAGCTTCGGGAACAGTATAATCGTCATCTTCTTCCTCTCCTTCTCCCGTAGCAATGACTTCTATCTCTTCATCGGGTGTTTGTTGTGCTGTAGCTTCTGGTGTAATATTTAAAACTAAATTTTGCGATGATGGTACTACTTCCGCGCTTGGTGCCTGGTTTTCTCCTGTAATGGTTAAACGAACATTACTTTCATCTATCTGAGTAACTGTAATTTCTCTAATTCCTGGTGCGGGATTGCTTTGTTTGAATTCATCCCCTGCTGGTAAAGCCAGAGTTGCATCTAAAAGATCGATGACTAAATTATTCCCTTCAGGCAAAATTAACGGAACTAATTTTTGTTCTCCTGCTGCGGTTTGTAAAATTAACTCCAACTCTGACTCAGTTTGATTAATCTGTACCCCCGTAACTCTAGTAATGCCTTGCGCAATTAAATTAGAAATTGGCTTGATAGAATGGCGATCGCTTTTTTTTGTCTCCCAGTCTCCCTCCTTTGCCTGAATCAAATCTCTTTTTTGCAAATTATTATGATTAATTTTTTCTTGGTTTTTAGCTGCTACGGCTCGCTCAGACAGCGCACATATCATAGTCAGAACACTTAAAAAAAACAATAAACTATTATTCCAAAACTTAAATTGATGATGTAATTTCACTCTTGCCCCTGAATACTAATAAAAATGATTCTCAAGTAATTCAGAATACATCAATTGCTAGCAGTTTTTACGCAGAGTTTGCGCCTCAAAAGTAATATTTTGCGCCTCAAAAGGATAAGACTTTCAACGCGCAGTGAAAGAAAATTCTGGCGCGATCGCTTTGGAACATCTTTTATTAGCCAAAAAAATGTAATTTACAAACAATCTCAAGCGGGCGATCGCAGCTAAGCTAAAAAATCCAGCCCTAATTAACCAATACCAAATTATCTGTCAACTGGTTCAAAATAACGACATCCTTGACACGGACCTTCTGGATTAACAGCACAACGCATAATTTCTGAACGAGCGTTGAAGCGACAATTAGCATTGCCTATTATCTGGCGCTCGCCTATTTGAGTAGTTTCTTCAGGTCTTTTAGATTCTTGAACATGGAGAGTGGCTTTATCAAAGCGATAGCCTCCGACGCGATATTGATAGAAATGATGACGCTCAAGAATAGCGTAAGTTTTCCCCTCAAAGTCTAAATAATTACCAGGCTGAAGCCGACGATTAAGATTAAGCTTGCCAATGCAATGACTAGTAGGGGTGAGAATAATTTCTGTAGGTAATAAGTTTTTCTCGCTCAACATGAATACAAATTAAAGTCTCAACTTTATTGAAAAATAGTAACGTGTTCCGTGGTTTTAACGGCAGCAATTGATGAACATTGAGGCAAAGTTAAAATCACATTTATACGACTGCTACTGAACTGAATTGTTACCAATTCACCACCGCTGTTAAGTACATCATGCAGTGTATTTCCCGATCTAGCCACCAGCTACGAAAAAGGTGCTTAACGGTTATTTTAGCCGTTAGATATCGTTTAAATAACATTTTGGGGAATCATAAACTCAATACTGCGATGTTTTGGTTGTGTGGTTATGGATCGAGAATTAATTGTCAAAGCCTTAAAAAGTGTCTGTGGTAATAAAAACTTGCGGTTTCAAGTCATTGTTCACGAAGATCGACTACACATCTATGTCAACCGCAAAGCAGATTATCAGCCAGATTACATTATGTTAGAGTCAAAGGTAGCTGATGCGATCGCATCTTTAAAGCTCGATTCTCTTGATGCGGTCTGGCTCTACTGTCGTCAGTTAGGTAAGCTAGAACCAGACTGGCAAACTTTTGTGGAATTACCCACGCAAATCAATTCAGAAAGTGAAGCTACTCTTGACAGTACTGACAATCTAGATACTGAAATAGATGTTCCTAAGTTGTTAATGGAAAACTTAAGCGTCGAAGATAGTACTGGCGATACAGGCTTGCTACAGAATCAGGGAATGGTTCATGGAACTCCCCTCAAAGAAGAAACAATAAATACCTTTGCCGACAATTTAACTAATTTAGAAGTTGCTACTGAATTACCTAATTCAGGCGATTACCCTTCGGATACCCTAAAGGACTCGCTTCTTACAAAAGTTGCTCATGGGGGAAAGCCAAGGCGCGTTTTGAGTGGGAAGCTTCCCACTCAAAAGCCGCCGCCCCAAGACCGCACTTTTGCCCTAAAGGACTAACTTCGTGTCGCGCTTCGCGTCGCGCTTGGCGAACGCAATTTGGCTCAATACTGTTGGATTACCAATAAAAAATTGCTTACCAGCGAGATCATTCCCCCTGAAAAAGAAATAATGCGTCTGGTAAAGTTTTTCCATAACTTGTCTGAGAAGAATCAGGATCGCCTATTGCCAATTTTAGACAGTTATTTCCAACACGCTACAATCCCCGATCTCAAAAATTTATCTATGGTAGTGCAAAAGTGGTTTAAACAAATCACCGAATTAGATGACGATCGACGACGAATAATGGCTATTTGGCTGAGTCGCTACTGTTTTGATAGTTCTGCAACATTAGCAGAATTCAACGCTGTGGCTGTCAAAAACACTACAAATGCTACTCACAAAAAAGCTAAGAGTTACAGTACAGGATATAGCTTCAAGCCAGCTAAGGTTAATTTAGCTAAGAATAAGCAGCCAGACGAACTTGCTGAGACAAAATTTTTACTCCCACAGGTAGTCAAAAAGTTTATCCTGCCTGTGGTATGGACAATAGCTACGGTAATCTTGCTCGTTTTAGGCATTGTGAGCAATAATTCTAATACTGTAGCTTCTGAACAAATTCCTGCTCTGTGTAACAATACGATTGGTTCAGTTGATTACTGTAGTTTGGCGGTTAATTTGGCAGGAAAGAGGATAGCGCGATCGCCTCGAAGTATTTTTCCGCTAACTGAGGTAACGGAAACTGTCGCTACCTATGGTTGTGAAAGATATGCTAATTTCAAAGCAGGAATATCGACTAATCTTATTGCTCCGCAACAGACTCCAGTAATATCTAGCTATGGTGAAAAAGTTTGGCCTCATATCTATGTAGTTGAAGCACAACAGAAAAATGCTCAGCAGCCAGGCAATATCAAGGTAGGATGTGTTTACACTACAGGGCAAGAACAGCGATCGCCTAAACTATTAGCTGCCGATCTTATTGCCTTTAATTGGCCAGCTGAAAGCTACCAAAAAGAAGCTCGATTGAATGCCAACCTTGACTGGGGGATTTACACTAACCCCATTAATCTGGGTTTAAATACTCTATTTGCTGGGTTAGGCATTGCGATCGCTTCCTGGTTAAATTTAGGGCTGAAAATCAATCATGCCGATACTATTTATTTGGCAGCTTTAATTCTGGGCATTGTGCAGTTAATTACAGCTTCCTTGCCAGCTTTTGCCTTGTTTGGCGCGATCGCTTTACCAATTTTAACTATCTTGGTGATGAGCTTATTAATTAAAGATTTTAAAATTAATTGGAATCATAGTTATCCTCTAATAGCTGCCAGTATGTTCACAATTATCGCAGTTCAGTTTTTGCTTTATGGTTTTTGTTTAGGACTGTTAAATAGCTTGGTATAAGCAGTCAACTATTATTTGAGCAATATCACAGCTACTTGTGATCGAAATCATAATTTTTCTAAATCGCATAGATCATATTAGAGAAGAGATAGAGCTATGCAACAGATATTCTCTGTTACATAAAATTCCCCCAGTTTGGTACCTGGGGGCTTTTTTTTGCTCATACTTCCATAAATTTTGCTGTTCCAAAACAGTTAAATTAGGTCAGCGGTAATTTAAATTACGATGAGCGATTTTTATTCGGCAAATCTCTTTCAGTTTTGAGCCATCTGCTTTGAGGTTTAATCAGAAACTTAAGATAAATGGGAATTTTTCCCAAAACATAGAATGGAATCGCCACTAAATTTTGCAAAGGCAGATCGCCTCGTCCAAATTTACTCCAGGCAAGCAGCACCCCACTGATTAAAAATATTCCCGCAATGCTGACAATAACTACAGGAATGAGCGAAATTCCCATAACTATAGCTGCTAGCCAAGCCACGATCGCGCTAGCCAGCCAAGCCATAACCAACAAAGACAGAGGCGGAATAAAAATATCTAAAGCCAATCCTAAAGCAGCAAAATTACCAGTGGTTAAGAAAGCTTTCAACAGACGAGGAACTTCGATCAAAATCATCTCTAAATGTCCGTGTTCCCAGCGCGATCGCTGGCTTTGAGCATCTTTATCTTTCATCAGACGACCAACTACTAAGGCATTTTCGCAGAATACTGGGGTAGAACCCGCCAAAGCCAAGTCTACCGTCAGCTGCATATCGTCGGTAGTTTTACTTCCTGCCAAGCTAACTTGGCTAATTAATAACCAAGGAAACGCCATTCCCGAACCTGTTAGTAAACTATGCCAACCCAGACGATTTAAACCTAATAATCGCACCTTGTTTTTGACCTTGAGAGAAAACATCGAAATATTATCTTTGAGGCTAGGATTTTCAGGCTGTTCCATCAGATAGGTAGCCTGTACTGGTCTGCCTGTAGCGATCGCCATACAGGTAATGTTTTTGATGGTGTTGGGTTCAATAATACAGTCACCATCTAAAATTACCAGGACTTCTGGAGGATCGTGTTTAATTTGCTGTATGGCATAATCCAAAGCATATCCTTTGCCTCGCTCAATCAAATTCTCTCTTTCTAAGACCCTTACTCCTGTTGATTTTGCCAGTTCTGCGGTATTGTCGTGGCAATTATCAGCAATAACAATTATTTGGTCTTGTTCTGTTACTTGTGGGAGTAGCACCTCGACTACATTTTTGATTTGCGCGGCTTCATTATGAGCTGGAATTAAAATAGTCGTTCTGGGTTGTTCAGCTTTTAAATCCCAACTAGAAGCGGGCAAAATAAAAGCTGCCAAACATTCTAAAAAAAACATTAAACAGGGAATCAAAATAATCATTCCTGCCGTAAAAAAAATCATCTCAACTATATTATTAAATTCCATCTGAGTAATCTTAAATGCTGGCTTATTAGTAATAACATATTAACCTTACGACTATATTGAGCCTTTTTGCTCTTGGTTTAAGACACGACTTTGATTTGGGAGAGATGTCTGAGATAAATCATGTTAAATTTGGTAAATACAAGTAGTCTGGTGCTGATAAATTACTGCATTTAAATATTACTAGTCAGCAATGATTCAAAATATAGTTGTGCAATACGTTGTGTTAGTAAGATGATCTTGGTATTTTAAAATTTAAAGAATATGCTTATTTCTATTTGTATTATTACTTTTAAGCGTCCCGAAGGCTTAAAAAGATTACTAAAAGCGATCGATAAACTAACCTTTAAAACACTCAAACAACCTGAAATTGAAGTGATAGTGGTGGACAATGACACTTATCTTGCAGCTGAAAAAATTTGTCAGCAAATAAAACCAGATTTTCAGTGGGTTTTGAAAACAGACATTCAACCTCAAAGAGGCATTACCTATGCTCGTAATAAATCTATCAGCTTAGCCTCTAAAGCAGCAGACTTTATTAGCATAATTGATGACGATGAAGTACCAGAACCATCGTGGCTCGAAGAATTATTATTGACACAGCAGAAATTCGGCGCAGATGTGGTAACAGGGCCAGTTTTACCCTATTTTCCCAATAGTGATGTTCCCGATTGGGTAAAAAAGGGCGGTTTTTTCGATGCGGATCGCTATCAAACTGGAGAACAGCGTCATGTAGCTTTTACCAACAACGTTATGGTTCGGGGTGAAATTATCCGACAATACGAACCAGTATTTGATAATCGCTTTGCCATCACAGGAGGTGAAGATTCACATTTCTTCTACGGGCTTAATAAGGCTGGTTATAAAATTGTTTGGGCAGATGAAGCAGTGGTTTATGACTGGGTTCCCGCTTCTCGCACCAATTTAAAATGGATTCTCAATCGAGGTTTTCGGACTTGGGGTACTCATAGTCTAGTAGAGAAAGAGTTAGATCCCTCACTGTCGGTTCAATTTATCAGAATGATCAAAGGGCTAGGCTTAATTTTACTTGGTGTTATTGGGCTGATTCCCGCGTCTTTGATAGGTAAACCAGCGATTGTTAAAGCTTTATTATTTATTTATCGTGGTGCAGGTACTTTTGCTGGTTTATTAGGTGTAGATTACAAGGAATATAAAACAGTTCATACCGATTTTGGCATTAACAAGCAGTAAGACTTAAGCGATTTGAGGTATAGAATTTAGGGCAATAAATAATCTTCGCGCCATGAGTTCCGAACCAAGACTGACAAAGCTCTGACTTGCTATGAGCTTTTTTTAAACTTTTAAATAAGTTTTATAGTTCATAAAAATGATCTCATGAATACCAGAATTTGCTATATATTATTACTGTTGATATTAATCAGCATCTAATCAGGACAGCACCTTGAACAACCCTTGTTTTGAACAGTTTGCTCCAATTACAGCGATCGCCACTCATCCTCAAGCAGCGCAAATTATAGCACCGTTAGCTCAAGACTCTGATATTCAACTGTGGTTGCCCACCTCTATCGAACAACAGGGCAGTTCTCAACCCTACGATAGTTCTCTTAAAGAACATCTGGCATCGATCTGGAACGAAAACCGAGCTTTTATTTTTTGCTTGGCGACTGGTGCGGTGGTTAGATTAATTGCACCCCTGCTGCAAAATAAAGCTGAAGATCCTGCGGTGGTGGTGGTAGATTCTCAAGGAGATTATGTTATTAGTCTTTGTAGTGGACATCAGGGCAAAGCAGATTTACTAGCTCGCTTAGTTGCCAGCCAAATTGGCGCTACCCCAATTATTACGGGAGCAGCTCATGGTTTGTCTTTACCCGCAATTGATGTTTTAGGCTTTACCTACGGTTGGCAAAAAGGTAAAGGAGATTGGACAGGAGTGATGGCAGCAGTAGCTAAACAAGAGACAATACAGATCATTCAAGAAGCTGGTTCAACTCTATGGCAAGAACATTTACCCCAACAACATCCCTTTTATTTTGGGTTTTCTGATAATCAAACAGAAATTAAGCCACGAGCAAAAGTTTGGATTAGTCCGACTAAAAGAAAAATTGCCCCTCAAAACGATTTGTCTACGGTACAGTGGCATCCCAAAGTTTTATGGGTGGGCATTGGCTGCGAAAGAGGTACATCTACAGCTTTAATCGAGACAGCTATTGATGAAACCTGTAAAACTTACCATTTGGCTACGGAAGCGATCGCCGGAATCACTAGTATTAATCTAAAATCAGACGAGGCAGGAATTGTAGAAGTATGCCGGCGACGCAACTTAATCTTTAAAACTTTTGATGCCGAACAATTAGATCGGGTGGATGTTCCCACTCCCTCAGCAGTAGTTAAGCAAGAAGTAGGAACTCATAGTGTTGCCGAGGCTGCTGCCATCTTAGCAGGACAAAACTTGCTGGTATCGAAGCAAATCTTTAAATCAGACAATCAATTAGGGGCGGTAACGGTAGCGATCGCTCAAGCCGACAAAGAGTATATTGGGCGTAGAGGCAAGCTCTATTTGGTTGGCATCGGTCCAGGAAATTTAGACCAAATTACTCCGGCTGCTAAAACTGCTATTACTGAAGCCGATGCGATCATTGGTTACAGTCTTTATACAGAGCTGATTAAATCTTGCCAACGTTCAGGACAAATAGTTGAATCTTCCCCCATTACCCAAGAGCAACAGCGAGCTAAAAGAGCCATTGAACTAGCCAAGTGGGGTTTAACCGTGGCAGTGGTTTCCTCGGGAGACTGCGGTATTTATGGTATGGCGGGCTTAGTGTTAGAAGAACTGCAAGCAATCGGTTGGAATGGTAAAACACCCCAGGTACAGGTATTTCCTGGCATCTCGGCTCTACAATCAGCAGCTTCTAGAGTTGGTGCGCCTTTGATGCACGATTTTTGTGCTATCAGCCTTAGCGATCTGCTTACTCCTTGGGAGATGATCCAAAAACGACTAACCGCAGCAGCCAGTGGTGATTTTATTACCGCTTTGTATAATCCGCGATCGCAAAAGCGCACCCAACAAATTGTCACCGCCCAATCAATCTTCTCCCAACACCGTCAGCCAAATACTCCAGTAGCGATCGTTCATGGAGCATATCGGGACGATGAACAGGTGATTTTAACCACTTTAGAAAAGATGCTAGAGCAACCTATAGATATGCTCACCACCGTGATTATTGGTAACACCACAACCCGCAATCATGCCGAATGGATGATTACCCCTAGAGGATATCTTGGTTTTTCTCAAGAAGGAGAATAGTCTTGATGTCAATGTTCAAAACTATAAAGTTATTAAGCTTCTACTTTTATAGACTTTTCTACATATTTGCTTTGAGTCAAATAGATGACTCTACCTTTTAAAAATTTAGCTACTCCATATATATCATCTACTATTGTTTTAATTTAATCGAGCAAATCCATAGAACTAACCTATATAAAATGCTTTAATTTATAAGTTAATTTTCGCCACTAAAAAATTTACAGATATTCTTATATTAAATAAATTTCTCCCAAAAAGCGATCGCCGTAATCAACCAGCAGTTTTAATCTCCAAACTTTTCTTAAATCAGACAAGACAGTAGAATATTTGTTCTATGGTAATGATGTAAGAATTCAGAATCGTTAATGGCAGAAATCAACAACTTACCTCCAGCTAGTATTGAGGCGGAAGAAGCAATTTTAGGCGGTATCCTGTTTGATCCAGAAGCGATTACCAGGGTAGCAGAATTAGTAGTCAAAGATGCCTTTTATGTGAAGGCACATCAAGAGATTTATCAGGCGGCATTGAACCTTAATAGCAAAGGTAAACCAACAGACTTTATTTCTCTAAGTACTTATTTAAGCGATCGCGATTTACTCGACCAGGTAGGCGGTACAGCTAAATTAGCACAGTTGCTTAACCGAACTGTATCGGCGGTTAATATTGACCGCTATGCCAACCTGATTATGGAAAAGTATGTCCGTCGTCAATTAATTACTTCGGGACACGAAATTGTCGATCTCGGGTACGATAATACTTCAGAATTAGAAGTAGTTTTAGATGCTGCCGAACAAAAGATCTTTCGCCTTGCCCAAGAACGTCCTCAAGAGGGTTTAATCCCAATTGCGGAAACACTAGTCAACACTTTCAATACCATTGAAGAACTCCATCAGGAAACGGCTTTACCTGGTGTTCCCTCTGGTTATTACGATTTAGATGCGATGACCAGTGGTTTTAGTCGTTCTGACTTAATTATCATCGCTGGTAGACCATCAATGGGAAAGACGGCATTTTCGTTATGTATGGCTTCAAATATTGCCAGAGATTCTAAATTACCCATTGCCGTTTTTAGTTTAGAAATGTCGCGAGAACAATTAACCCAAAGGTTGCTATCTAGTGAGGCGAGGATTCCGAGTAACCGCTTGCGTTCGGGTAGAATTGCTCAAAATGAGTTTGGACAATTAATCGATGGAGTAGAAAAACTTTCAGAACTGCCCATATATATCGACGATACGGCAAACTTAACGGTAATGCAAATGCGATCGCAAGTACGCCGTCTTCAAGCACAGCAAAAAGATCCTTTGGGTTTAGTTATGCTCGACTATCTTCAGCTAATGGAGGGAGGAGACAACGACAACCGCGTGCAGCAGCTATCGAAAATGACGCGGAGTTTAAAAGGTTTAGCCAGAGAATTGAATGTGCCGATTGTTGCCTTGTCTCAATTAAGTAGAGGAGTAGAACAAAGAACCAATAAACGACCTATGCTGTCTGACTTACGTGAAAGTGGCAGTATTGAGCAAGATGCGGATTTAGTCATGATGATTTATCGTGATGAATATTATAATCCTGATACCCCAGATCGAGGGATTACTGAAGTTAGTATTGTCAAACATCGCAATGGTCCTGTCGGAACAGTTAAGTTGCTCTTTAACGCCGAATTAACTAAGTTTGAAAGTTTAGCTAAACCCAGCGGATATTAAACTTGTGGTGATTTATTTAACGCCTACTCGCTCATTATGGAATGGTTTAATGGGCGATCGCATTACCACCAGCCTTGACTTTCTTACAAAAAATTAGAGTCAAACCGCAGAGTAAAATGGCAAATCCCATAAAATAAAAGCAATCATTATAAGCCATCGTGTAGGCTTCATGGCGGACGATATTATCGATAGTTGCGATCGCCTGTTCTTTTGCCGTAACGGCATCGCTACCGCGACTGATAAAGGTTTGAATTAATTGATCGATTCTTTGCTGAGTTTGAGGGTTGTATAGGGAAACAGCTTCGCCGATGCGACTAGAATGAAACTGCTCTCGTCGTGACAATAAGGTTGATAGGGCAGCAATGCCCATCGAACCACCTAAGTTACGCATCATATTAAACAAGCCAGAAGCCGATCCTGCTTGTTCTGGTTCAATATTGCCCGTAGCAATTGTGGTTAGAGGTACAATCATCAAAGGTTGTCCTAATGCCCTAACTAACTGCGACCAACGCAATTGCGTAATATCCGTCTGACTGGTCATGTTGGAATTCATAAAGCAGCTAAGAGCAAAGATGCTAAATCCGACTGCTGCTAGAAACCTGACATCAAAACGCTGCATTAGTTTAGGAACTAAAGGAATTAATAATAACTGTGGTAAACCCGACCACATAATTACTTCCCCAATTTGCATTGGCGTATAGTCTTGAATCTGAGCCAGATATAAGGGCAAGATATAAATTGAGCCGTATAAACCCAATCCTAAAGCCAGTCCCGCAATACTACCGATACCAAAGTTACGCCGTAGCAGTAGACGCAGATTGATAAAAGGTTGACGACGATTTAATTCGATCCATAAGAAAATACCGATAAAAATTACGGCAAATATAGCGCAACGGGTAATCAACTCCGAACCAAACCAATCTTTGCGATTACCTTCTTCTAAAAATATTTCTAAAGAACCCAAACCGATTACCATACTAAAAATACCCCACCAGTCACCTCGCTTGAGTAGATTAAGCTGCATCGGTTGGGCAGGAATCGCATAGGCGATCGCTGCTATCATGATTACTCCAGGAATTATGTTGAGATAAAAGTTATATTCCCAGCCGATATTATCCGTCAGCCAACCACCAATAGTTGGACCAATTGACGGGGCAAAGGTGGCAGTCATGGCAAATAACGCCATGCCAACGGGCTGTTTTGACTGGGGTAAAAAGGTCAAAACAATAGTCAGTGCCATCGGAATTAAAATTCCTCCCGTAAACCCCTGACAGGCACGAAAAACAATCATCATCCCCAGGCTAGACGATTGGGCGCAAGCGATTGAAAAGAAAATAAATAAAGCGACATTAACTAAGAGATAGCGTCGCACCGAAAATACTTTAGATAACCAGCCTGAAATCGGAATCACCACAATTTCCGCAATGAGGTAAGCTGTAGAAATCCAAGAACCTTCTTCTAAAGTTGCTCCTAAAGCTGCCTGAATTTCCTGTAGCGACGAGTTGGTAATTTGAATATCCAGCACCGCCATAAATGCGCCCAACATGGCACCCATGACACCGATCCAGGTTTTGAGACTAACTGTATCTTTCCGCTGTTGTTTGACTGTATTTATCATTTAACATTTAATGTTTAATGTTTAATGTTTAATGGTCATTTTGCGGTAACTCCACGTTAACAACTGCCGACATTCCTGGGGTGATACGCGACTCGTATCCTTTGATACTCTGAGGATCGAGGACTATTTTTACGGGAATGCGCTGCACCACTTTGGTAAAGTTACCTGTAGCATTGTCAGGAGGCAGCAAAGCAAATTCTGCTCCCGAAGCAGGGGAAATGCTATCTACCCTGCCTGTAAAAGTGCGATCGCCAAAGGCATCTATTTTCACTTCTACCCTTTCTCCTCGCTTAATTTCTCCTAGTTGGGTTTCTTTAAAATTAGCTGTAACCCAATAATCATTACCGACAATTGCCATTAAAGGTGTTCCAGGCTGGACTCTTTGTCCTATCTCTACTGACTTACTGCCAACTTTACCCCCAGTCGGAGCAGTAATATTAGTATAAGAAAGTTGCTGGCGGGCATCATCGAGAGCAGCTTTAGCTTGAGCTATTTCGGCTTGAGCAGCAGCATAGTTTGCGCGGTTGGCTTCGGTTTGTTGTCCGCTTGCGGATACTTGTTGCAGTTCACTTTTAGTAGCAGCCAGTTTAGCGTTGGCACTATTTACTCCCTGTTGAGCCTGTTCTAACTGTGCCTGTGCCTGTTCTACTCCCTGTTCGACTGCATTTTTTTCAGCCTGTGCCACTTGATAAGCAGCTTGTGCATTATCTAATTGTTGGCGGGTAACTGCTCCTTTTTGGTACAGCGTAGAATAACGATTATAGTCTTGTTGAGCTTTGTTTAAATTGGCATCTGCTTGAGCTACCTGGGCTTGTGCCGAGGCAATTCCCGCTTTGGCTTCAAATACTGCGGATTTAGCTGTAGAAACGTTAGCAGTAGCATCGCTAATATCACCCTGAGCCTGAGTTGATTTAGCCTGGGTAGTTTCTGATGCTAAGGTAATGTTTGCCTGGGCTGCTTTAGCTTGACCTTGGGCGATTAACAAAGCTGCCTGTGCCTTTTCTACTTCGACTTGAAGATCCCTTGGATCGAGCTTGACTAATAACTCTGTTGGTTTAATCTGCTGATTATCGTTAACTTCTACATCAGTTACCGTCCCTGGAATACGGCTACTTATCTGATGTATGTGACCTGTAACATAAGCATTATCAGTGCTTTCGTGGGTAGAAGCATAGTTCCACCAGCGATAGCCAAACACACTAGAGGCGATCGCACCAATCCCTACTGCTGCCCAAATTAAACCTTTTGGTAGTTTTTTACGCGGTTTTTCAGGAGTTTTGAATTCTCGGTTGCGAGCTTTTTCTGACGCAATTAGTTTATGATTAACTATTTCTATTTCTCGTTCTCGATCTAACGATTTGCCGTTTAAAGTTCTTATCTGGTTAGTTTCTTAGATAATTTTAATATTGTTGCGTAATTAATAAGTGCTCTTTTATTTCGTGTACGTAGTATTTAGTTTGGCAAATAGACGATTAAAACTACATCTTTCAAAAGGCGGATTGGAGTTTAATATCTTAGGCTAGATTAGCGATCGCGCGATCGATTAATTGGGAAAACTGCTTTCTTTCGTTATTTGAAAAACCTGTCAGAACTCGTTCTCGCAAGTCTAGAGCCATTGGTGGCAAAACTGTTTCGAGTTCTTTTCCCGTATCTGTAAGCCAAATTCTCACCATACGGCGATCGGTGCGATCTCGTTCGCGACGAATCAGTCCTCTGTCTTCCATGCGGTCTAAAACCCCTGTTAGAGTTCCTCCCACCTGCTGAAGTTTGCCCCCAATTGCCGAAGTTGCCAAACCGTCTTCTGACCAAAGACAGCATAATACTACCCAGTGGAAAGGAGTCAGTCCCAAAGGTTCTAATTGTTCTTGAAAATTACGACTCAAAAGTTGAGACAGTAATTTGAGGCGATAGCCAATACCCTGTGGGGCTAAAACTTGTTGATACTGCTCGGAATTAAAATTAGCGGGCTTAGCGGTCATTCACAAAATACTTAGGATACGTAGTATTATTATGACAATTTTAGGCAATTTTTTCAACGCGTTGATAGTGTTACTGTTAAACCTGGTATGAGTTTTTTACCGCAAGTAGCGATCGATCAGCACTTTGCTCAACGAGGTAGTAGCGCGTCTAATATTAATTTGTTGGGTATTGCAAATTAGTTTGAGCCCCCTAACCCCCAAGCTTGTGGGAATTAGCCCAGCATTTTAGCCTAGACGTGGTAGTAGGTTAGGTAGATTTGTGTCGGCTTTAATCCAACAACCTGCTGTATTACGATTTGCTATTGATGAAAATACGACGATCGCAGTTAACGGAGATGAAGTAGAAGTAATCGGCGACGGTTAGTAACCATTGTTGATGTTGCCAATATTGAATGTACTAACCTTAACGAATCTTTGCACGATCGGTTTTTAGCAATCTGTGGGGCAAAGTTATATATTTTACTTTATGGTTATCGTTTTAATTTAAAACAGAATTAGCAACAATTTATTTCTTGCTGGGAAAAAATTGGTTTTGTTGATTCTTTATTCAAGCTAAACTATGATTAGATTGAGCGTTTAGTCAACAGGAATAATAAAAGTGAAAGACGATTTTGGAAATCTGATTCGCCAAGCCCGAAAAGAGCAAAAATATTCTCAAAGAGAACTAGCCAAGTTACTTAAAATAGATTTTACCTATCTGTCTAAATTGGAAAATAATCGAGCGGATTATGCGCCAAAAGAAGATGTAATTCGTGGCTTGGCAAAGCATTTAAAATTAAATGAAGAAGAGCTAATTTTCCTGGCAGGAAGAATTCCTCAACAGGAAGAAGACCTACTTAAACAACACTATAAAGATATGCCTGCTTTATTTCGTCGGATGCGAGAAAATCCTGAATTTGCTCAAAGAGTATTTCGTGAAGCTTCCACGACACGGACATCTCACGGGCTGGAAGGCGATTCAAGCTACGTGTCCCCAGATTAGGAGTTGAAGGCTTGTGAGCGTTTTTCGTCCATTTCGATTTGTCCCGAAACTGGAAATCGAGGCTTGCGCTTTAGATATTTGGTTGCAGATGGAACGAGCGCGGGGAGAGCCTCAACTACCAATAGATGCTAGTATTATTGCTGAATTTCTCGACTTAAATCTGGTTTGGGACACAATTCCTGATGATCAACAAGGAGCGATCGCCGCGAGAATTTTGCCCTTAGAAAAGCTAATTGAAATCAACGAAAACATTCCCAAACTTAAAGGCGGTTTTGGCGAATCAACTATCGCCCATGAAATCGGTCATTGGGTATTACACATCGATACTGAAAAAGTTGAACGTTACATTAGGTTGAAGCAAAAAGGTGTTGATATTCGAGTCAAGCCTTTTCTCTGTCGCAGCAGTAATTTAGCCAGAATTGAATGGCAAGCTCAATACTTTGCAGGATGCTTACTTATGCCACAACACATCTTAATTAGATTAAAGCAAGATAAAGATTTAACTAAGTGGCAGGATCTTTATCAAATAGCAGAGAAATTGGGAGTAACCATATCTAACCTGACAACTCGTTTACAGGATCTCGGCTGGATATCCCTAGATGCAGAGACGCGCAAAATTTATTCCAACCATGTTTAGTTTTAAAACATATATTTTAATAAGTCTAATTAAAGCAATAAGTATTAACAGAATGTTTGTCGATCATTCGATTAGGCTGATAATTCAACACTGGATATACAATCGTTTAACTAATTCGTACCAACACGAGCAAATACGGCGATTGCTATATTTGAGTTAAGCAAAAACATGCTGAAAATACTAAGATCTATAGTAAGCAGCTAATCTAAATTTCCTACCTATCTACTATCCTAAATTGTAATCTCGCCCTCATGAATTTATCAAAAAAAGCTTTAATTGGTTTGAAAGCTGATCGCTTTCGCCATCCCTTAGACTTACAGGCTACTAACACCCTCAAGCAGCTACCAGGTGCAGATGTAGCAATTCGGAGCGTTTTGGGTTCAGTAGCGGAACAGTTTTTTTATCTGAATAATATTGCTTCTAGTGTTTTAGTCAGCGAAAAACAGTTACCCGATCTCCATAAACTATTAATTGAAGCCTGTGAGATTCTCGATCTTGAAGCACCTCAGCTATACGTGCAGCAGAATCCTACGCCTAATGCCTACACTTTTGCCATGAAAGGTAAACAGCCATTTGTGGTGCTGCATACTTCCCTAATTGAAATGCTAACTCCCGAAGAAATTCAGGCGGTGATTGCTCATGAATTGGGACATCTCAAGTGCGAACACGGGGTTTATTTAACGATGGTCAATGTGCTGGTGTTGGCAGCTAATATGCTACCACCCTGGGGAACAATTTTGGCTCAATCTTTACAAGATCAAATGCTGCAATGGGTACGCTGTGCCGAGTTCAGTTGCGATCGCGCTGCGCTTTTGGCAATTCAAGATCCTAAAGTAGTAATGTCAGTTTTGATGAAGTTAGCAGGCGGCTCTCCAACCCTTGCCCCTCAGCTCAATTTAGATGCCTTTATCGAGCAAGCCAAAGCCTATGACTCTATTGGTACAGACAGCTTGGGAGAAATGCTGCAAGCGGCACAAACAGCTCAGTTAACTCACCCAGTACCTGTAATTAGAGCTAGAGAAATAGATCGCTGGGCAAGTTCTGTTGAATATCAAACTATTTTAGATCAGCGAGAGTCAGCCAATGGTAAAAAGCTAGGCTGGAGCAACTGGTAGTTTAAAAGCTAACAGCTATCCAAAAAGGATTATTATCAACAGTAGTTATTTAATTAAAAAAAATGCCTAAAGCAATTTGGAACGGTCAAATTTTAGCCGAAAGCGATCGCACAGAAGCGGTTGAAGGCAATCAATACTTTCCACCAGATTCAATTAATCAAAAGTTTTTTAAAGACAGCTCAACTCATACTAGCTGTCCTTGGAAGGGTCAGGCTAGCTACTATACTATCGTCGTTGACGGCAAAGAAAACCAAGATGCTGCCTGGTACTACCCAGAAACTAAAGAAAGAGCTAACAATATCAAAGGCTATGTTGCCTTTTGGAAAGGGGTGCAGGTAGAAGCATAGGCGATCGCGCTCTTGGTAATCTGATCGATCTGTGATTAATCTATTTTCTTTTATTGTGAGCGCGATCGCACCCGCTCAATTCATGGATCGAGATTGCACCAAAACAAAGCAGCTAAAGTGTTGTTCTCAGTGGCGATCGCCAGCTAAGGTAGATAAGAGGGCCCAACAGTGGCACTAAGGCAATAAGCCAAAACAATTGGGAATCTCTCAAGTAACCGCGACGAGTCATATCATCCCCTAAAACCAGCGGAAATAACAGGCAAAATAAACAAAAAGCCAAACTCATACCGTTAACGAAGCGATCGCCTTGAAAAAGCAGCCAAAATTCTCCCCAGTCTCCAGCGAGTAGGGCATAGATAAGTAAACCAAGCGTAAACAGCATCAGTACTATTCCAGTCGCACGTGAATCTAACAGAGTTAGCCACAGATCTTTCGTACCACTAAATTCTGTATTGGGTTCTCGCAGAGCTAGGTAAGGAATTAGCCCAATTACACCCGTACCTAAAGAAAGAATAGCAAATGGATAAAAAGGAATCGGCTGCATTCTGCCATCAAAAAACAGCAGACTACTATAAATTAGTATCCAAACTCCAATCAAAGAGAATAAAGAAAAAATAACTGGATTAATAGCGTTCCATTGCAAAGTTAGTAATTTAACTATTAACGATTTGGTAAATTCCCAATGAAACGGGGGCGCGAGTAACAAAAGATAGACGATAAAGCCTACCCACAACAACCAAAGAAGCAGTTTTTTATTCATAATGTGCGATCGCTTATTTAATGTATAACGAGTCTCAGTTTAAAATAGGTAATAGATTAAACCAGAGGTATCTGTCCCTCGACCGATTCCACTTATTGTTCATTTAGAAAACACATAGAAAATAGGTCACAAGTGAAAGAACCACAAAAAAACACATTAAATATTGATGCAGGAACGATAGTTTTAATTATCTCTGTGCTTATTTTATTACCCCTATTATTGACGGGCTTTATTTCCCACTAGGTAAGGATTCAGATCTAAGATTGAGGGATTAAAGAAAGGCGATCGATAATACTGATAGTAGTGATGATAGATAAATCGCAGTAGCATCACTACTAGGACTAAAGTTTGTGTCTGGATTGAGCAAATGTGCGATCTCAAAGCTATGAAGTGAATAATGGCGATCGCTCAAAGAAAAATTGCTCTGACTAGAAGTTCTCAATTATCAATTAGACTATCTGTATAAACGATCGTCTAAGTATATTCTCTAGCAGCTTCAATGATAACTATTGATAGCTATACTCTGAAAGTAGGTAATCCTGAGCTACAGACTTTTGTCTTAAAATTACCGAGGTGATCTTAGAATCTTTCTAGGTATATATATATAAGCTTATTGATAATATTAACTTGATCTAAGCAACTATAACAACGCATTTATTGAACGTCGATAGTTCGTATTACCTGACAAATAAAGTCATAGCGAGCCTAAAAACTATAATTTAAGCTAAAAATTAAGTGCATTTTGATTCGCAATAAGCTTTTCGTGTTAGATTGAACTTATTATTAAAATTTACTTAACGAGAGAGCAAGAGTATGTCCACAACAACAGGTTTACTCCGTCCGTTTGGTCACGTAGAAGAGAATCCGATCTTATTGGACAAGAGCGTGACAGAACCAGTTTGCGAAGGTTTCAATGCTGTCTTGTCTAGCTTCCAAGGCTTATATCTACAGTATCAAAAACATCATTTTGTGGTTGAGGGTTCAGAATATTATTCCCTACATGAATTTTTCGCTGAAAGCTACGCAGAAGTACAAGAACACGTTCATGAAATAGGCGAAAGACTCAACGGCTTAGGTGGCATTCCTGCCGCTACCTTCAGCAAATTAGCTGAATTGTGCTGCTTCGATCAAGAAGAAGATGGAGTCTTTAACGAGCGTGAAATGGTAGAACACGATTTAACTGCTGAACAAGAGATAATTAAATTAATACGTCAGCAAGCAGCTCAAGCAGAAAGTTTAGGCGATCGCGCTAGTCGCTATTTATACGAGCAAATTCTGCTAAAAACTGAAGAAAGAGCCTATCATTTACACCACTTCCTCGTTCACGATAGTTTGACTCTGGCTTTTGTTGGCAACAGTGCTAATGGCGCGCATTAGTAGTGTAGTTAAATACGTACGTACGGCAAGTCTCTTTTAAAATTATTGGTTTAGAAGAGACAATTTATTTAAATTTATTTAATTTAATTTAACCGTTTTCCTTAATCTTAAGATACCAAAATGTTGGCCTCCGCGCCTGAAAGTTGTTCAACACGATGCCAGAATTGAACGACTTGCCTTCCTGTTTGTTCGGGGAAAAAATAGTGAAAAAAATGATGTCCCAAGGGATTTATCCAGAGTAAGTCACCATCTTTTAAATGATCTGACCATCTTTGCAAAGCAGGGCGATCGACAATACCATCATTCTCGCTACCGCATACCATTAGAGGCACTGATACTCCGCCAGAATCGACTCTATCTAATTGATAAAGAGAGTGAGCAGTAGGTGCGGTATCTAAATCTTGTTTGAGAATTTTGATTAAATCTAAAACATTCGTTGGACTTTGATGACCGAACATCATCTGTACCATCCGTGCCAAAAGAATGTCCTGACTACACGGTAATAGTTTTCTCATCTGATAATAGTGCGTTTGCCAGTCGATCGCAGGATTAAAACCTACTCCTAACAAAGTCAAAGATTTTACTCGGTGAGGATATTTACGAGCGTAAAGTAACCCTAATAAACCTCCTGTACCATGACCGATCAGATCGATTGGCTGTGACCTAGATTTAAGGTAATCATGGAGCAGTGTTAAAGCTATATTCGTTGAACTTGGTTCGTCTAGATTCTGGTCATATTGCCAATAGGCGATGGGTATTTGCCGAGATAAATAGCGAATAATTCGTCCATCGAAACATTTAAAACTAGGATTAGCATTAATCCAAACGGGGGCTGTTGAGGGAGATATCTTCATTGTTAAGGTTAGGGAATTTAAGCTTAAATACTGAAAGGTTATTTGTTACCTGTTACTACACTTGTTCGTGGCAAAACAGCTACCAGTAATTTTTGGCTGATTATTGTGCCTATCACTCTTTTTATTGATAAAGTCTCGGCAGCCAATTGCTGTTTCAGTCATTGCAACCATCGGATTTATCGTACACTTAAGTCGATAGTCTCCTGTAAAGTAGGCACATTTGGAGCAGGGGATTCGGTGAAGGCTTTGGAGATGAGCGATCGCGCCTTTGACAATTGTGACGAATCGCTAAAATAAGCAGACAGAAATTAAACTCCAAACACTGAAACACAAGACTAGATGCAGCATGGTTTGTTGATAAGAGTGGTTGTTGGAAGAAAAGGGAAAAGGCAAAATAAATTTGGCTCATTATATTTAGGCACTTTTCCCAGTTATTGGAGAGGAGAATCTCCAAACTTTTAAACCCGCGAAGCCTTTAGCTATATAGCTAAAGGCTTCTTGTTAGAGAGCGAATTCAGACTTTAGTTGTGTCGTCCATGACTGAATTCGCTTGTCGGTTAATTCTGATTGATTGTCTTCATCTAAAGCTAATCCAACAAACTTACCATTTTTTTCAGCTTTAGATGCTTCATGTTCATAGCCGTCGGTAGACCAATAACCTACTGTTTCGCCACCTAAACTAGAAATCTTTGCTTCTAAAATTCCCATTGCATCTTGAAAATTATCAGGGTAGCCAACCTGATCTCCTGTACCAAAATAAGCAACTTTTTTACCACTAAAATCAATTTGGTCTAGATCGTCTTCATAGAAGCCTTCCCAGTCGGACTGCAATTCGCCGACATCCCAAGTAGGACAAGAGATAATTAGGCGATCGTAGTTAGAAAAATCGTTATCGGTAACATCAGCGATTTCGTGTAAAGCGACTATATTTTCACCGCCTAGAGCATCTTGAATTGCCTCGGCGGCTGCTTCTGTTTTGCCTGTAGTGGAACCGTAAAAAAGACCAACTTTAGCCATGATGTTTTTCTATTGATTTATCTGCTAGTTTTATGGCGCTATATTGCTGAGTGAAATTAAGAACTAGGAATTAGCTTGCCAAGAAGCTCAATTCCTAATGATTTAAGGTCTGAGGAAAAACCTCTTCAATATCATACAGCTAGTTGATAATTATTTGCAACAAACTAAAAAAATTTTACTGAGAAATTTTGTCATCGTTTTCGCTATAAGTTTTTTCGTCTAGACTTCCAATGAGGTTTGACCAACGGTCACAGCAGCACGAAGTTGCCCTCATGGGTAAGGGTAAACGTTGCCCTAAAGGATACCGCTACGCATATACCCTTTAGGGAATCCTTTAGGGCTAGTCTATCACGACGGATAAGCTTCGAGACCGAAGGGCGGAGTGCGGTTTATCCGTGAATCCGTGATTGGCATATCATGCACGGGCAAGCGGCGGAGTAATCTGTGACTTCGTAATTTGCGTACATGAAAGATTATTAATTTTAGTTGCCATAGTCATAAATTTTCTAATCTAATTATTGCAATATAACTTCAATAAGCTTTTTAATTTAGCCGCTAACTAAAAAGCATTTATTGATAAGTATTTTCTTTTACACTTGAAATATAATCAATTAACATAAACTAAACTTACTCGAGATATTCACTATGGTCGCAGTACAGCCCCTCGTTTCCGAATTCACTATTATTGGTCGATTAGAAGATTTTGTGGTTGGTTCTAAAGCTCGCCTTAAATATCTGTATTTATCTACCCCAGAAGCAAACTATTCGATTGAAGTAGCTAAGTCACATAAAAGTGTCCTCAGTGACAGATTACTTGACCGCGGGGCTGATAGAGGGCGGAACCTGCCGATTTCTAATCCGCCAAAGCAGGAGTGCGGCTTGAGCGTGAATGCGCACCAAGACACAACCGAAGCAGGAGTGCAGCTTGACCGTGAAACCCCCACCCGTTGGTCTGCTGAAACCGTTGGTCAACATCTTCAACGTGGATGCTGGCTAGAAGTGACAGGAATGCGAAAGTATGAATTACACAAACAGCAAATTAAGTACAAAGCCTATAAAATAAAGTTACTTTCTGAATCAACTACTCCACATCGATTAAGTACCGCTACTAAACCGAAAGCCAAAGTATTAATTTGCCAAAGTTCAACCTGCTGGAAAAAAGGTGGAAAAGCAGCTTGTGAATTGTTACAGGCCCAATTGCAAGCTAAAGATATGATGGACAAAGTAGAAATTAAAACTACTGGTTGTTTGAAGCAATGTAAGCAAGCTCCTAATTTGGTCATAATGCCAGGGGGAATTCGAGCTAGTAGAGTGCAACCCAAACAAATATTTGAGTTAATCGCCAAACATTTGTGATGAGAGCGAATAAACAAACGTGAACACATAATAAACTTAGCCATTAAAGCTGTAGCGTTGAGGATAGTTAGTTTTGCCATAAATATTAAACGAAATAGTTGGTTCATCTCCTACAGATTCTAGTTTCTCAAGAAATTCACTACTTAGGCGATCGCTTCGAGAAACGGTTTTTTATCGCTTTTTTGCTCACCAGACTAGATTAAAACCAGGAGGATCGGCTCGATTATTTACCGACTGCTTTGTCAGTTATGGAAGATTTAGGATCTTGTTTGATTTTCTCGTACCAACTCATCAAAGGCGCAGCACTAACCCCATGAAGAATTATCGAAAATACCACCACTGTAAAGGTAATCCAGGCAATTTGCTCGGCGGCATCTCCCTTCAATCCTTCACCCAAGGCATAAGTCAAATAGTAAATTGAACCCAATCCGCGAATACCAAACCAACCCATTAGGCTGCGAGTTTTTTTGGGTAGATTTGCTCCTAAGGTACTAAGCCAAACTCCAACAGGGCGCACGAGGAAAAGTAACGCTCCTGCGATTAATAAAGATTGCCCTGCATATTTAAGCATGGGTTCAACCAACAAAATTGTGCCGAGAATTATAATTATGGCTACCTCTGAGAGTTTTTCAATCTGTTCGCTAAATTCTAACTGCTCTATCCGCTTCTCATGTTGACCATAATAACTGCGCTGTACTACCAAGCCTGCTACAAATACGGCTAAAAATCCATAACCATTGATTAATTCGGTTAGAGAGTAAGTTAATAAAATAATGCTTAAAGCTACAAAGTCTTCGAGAAGATCGTCGACTTGACGACGTTTTTGTAAATTGCGATCAATCCAGACAATTGCTTTTGCAACTATGATGCCCATGACAATACCTGCGATAATCGCCCACAGCAGATCGATCGCCACCCATTTTTTCAACCAGTTATTTAAGTTAGGATCTTTGAACCAGTAAATACCGAAATAGACAAAGGGAAACGCCAAAGCATCATTTAAACCGCCTTCAGACGTTAAAGCAAAACGTAACTCATCTTTATCGGTAACATGAGCTAACTGCACCTCTGAGGCTAATACGGGGTCAGTTGGAGCGAGAATTGCCCCCAACAACACCGCGGCACCCCAACCCATACCCAAAAGATAATGAGCGATCGCGGTCAAGGCTAAGATAGACATTGGCATTAATATGCCAATTAGCCTAATTGTAGATTGCCAAGCCCAAAGCTTAAGCGGACGATTTATTTTAAGTCCGCAGCTAAATACCGATACAATGACGGCAAACTCAGTTGCTCTTTCTAAAAACTCAGTCTCAGGTCTCATCTTAACTAAACCCAAGCCGTAAGAACCTAACAAAACACCAACAACCAAATAAATTAAGGCATAAGAAAGAGGAAGACGCTGAATCCAACCCGAACCTAATGTCACTGCCAGTAACAATAAGCCAATCACCAACAGGCTGAGTATATAATTATTCATGATTATTGTTTGATTTAAGCTGTTTCAACCTATCCCAAGATTACAAAAGATTGTATCAATCATTGGCTATATCTTAAGCTATACATAAAACAAATGATTAGTAAATCACCAAAAACCTAATTGCCAAAAGGTCAATCTTAAGGATGATGTTGAGCAGTGTTAAATGTTGGGTTAATAGATAGTTGAAATATTATTCAGTCTTATTGGATAAACTAATGTTGTTATTCTCAAAAATCGATTTACGTCGTATCTTTGCTGTCTGTTTAGTTTTAGTTACTTTATTTGTAGGTTCAGCCATAGGAATCGGTTATCAAGAACAGGCTTTTGCCGAGGTGCTAGAGCGAGATACGTTAGGCATATCAGGAGAAAAAGCGCTGAGCGATGAAGAATATGAATCAGCAAAAGCAAATCGCAACCAGTTACAGGCAGAATTATCAAAACAAGCTGATGACGAAAATGATTCTAAAAGTGTGGCGGAAAAACTCAACCTAGATGAGATTGTTCCTCCAGCGGTTAAAAAGACTTTGGATGATTAAGTATTAAAAACGGCTGAGAAATATATTTGTTTCTCAGCCGTTTTTACTATAATTTCAATCTATAAAGCTAACCTGGCACCCACACAGAAACCGAACCTGCTTGACAACTAAAATTTGCCCAGCCTTCTTCATTGGTAGTAATCGGCTCATCAATATGTTCAGTTAAATCGATATAAATTTGGTTGGGTTGACCCACTTCCATCCATTTAGTACCAGCGTCACCATTACTTAATACTACAGCTATTCCTCCTGGATGCAATTCATCACCTATTCTTGTCCAGCCAATACAGTTAGCATGGTCAAAATAATCATACTGCTCGCCGTAGGCATAGTCTTGGCGTGTCTGTAGGAATTTATCAATCAGCCACTGATGTGAGTCCATAAAAATTTCGTATTCCTGTCCATCTTTACCAGTATCTTTATAATGTGCGCCATAATAATCGGCATAAAAAACACAAGGATAACCGTCTCTTCTTAACAAGATTAAGGCATAGGCTAAAGGTTTGAACCAAGCTTCAACTACTGATTCTAAAGACTGTAAAGGCTGGGAATCATGGTTTTCGACTAAAGTTACAGCTAAAGCAGGTTGATCTTTGACTAACGTGCCGTCAAAAATGGAGCGCATATCGAAGTTGCTACCTGTTTTACTAGCTTCGGTAAAGTTGTAGTGTAAAGGCGCATCAAACAAAGCCACATCGCCACCGGTAACATCAATAAAATGATGCAGGGCTTCTATATTATTAGACCAATATTCCCCAACGGCAAATAAAGGCTTACCCGAATATTTTCTAACGTGATTTAACCATTCAGGAAAGAATCCTGCCTTGACGTGCTTAACGGCATCAAAGCGGAAACCATCAACATTAGTGGTGTCGATATACCATTCACCCCAGTATTTCAATTCACTTCTTACTTCTGGGTGTTCCATATCGAGATCGCAACCCATTAAGTAGGCAAACGAACCTTTTTCTAAATCTACCTGTTCGTCAAATTGTTTATCTTTGAATAAGTAAATTGCATCAGCATCTCCATCATAAACATTGTAATCAACAGCGTCGAAGTGCCACCAGTGCCACTCTAGGCTAGAATACTTTCCGTCGCGTCCAGGAAATGTAAAGTGTGTCCAGGTTTTCACTTTTTGGAGATCACCTATAGCCTGATGGCGATTATCAGGGTCAAAAGGAGTAGCTTCGACTTCCTCCTGTTTATCTGCACCAAGTTTGTGATTTAATACTACATCTGCATAGGTGCGTAGACCCGCTTCATGGGCAATTTTGAGTGCGTGGACATATTCTTCTTTGGTACCATATTTAGTTCTAACTGAACCTTTTTGGTCAAATTCTCCCAAGTCAAACATATCGTAAACGGCGTAACCAACATCACAACCACCGTCCGTAGCTTTATAAGCTGGAGGTAGCCAAAGGGAAGTAATACCAACTTTAGCTAAATCTGCTGCCTTGGAAGCCAATTCATTCCATAAATTGCCATTGGGTTCAATGTACCAGTGAAAGTACTGCATCATCACCCCATTAAACTCAGACATTTTACACTCCTGACCTTGAAAGCTAAATATTAATATGTAGATAAAGTTTTTGGCTCGAAAAAAGGTAGCGAATATATTAATATTGTTTAATTTTCAATCGAGCAATACGAATATACTACGCAAATTATGATAATGTAAATCAAACTTAAGATAGATTTAATATTAATTACTTTATACATACCGTTCTATTTCACAAGTATAAGGCAATTAATTGTTAGGAATTGTTGGGAGCTGTTAAACGTCTTATGGGAATAACTTGCACATCAAGATAAATCTCTTGTCCAATCTGTCGGGAAAGATCATCTTTAACCTGATTGATTTGTGGTTGAGAAATTGAATCAAGGGGTGCGGTGAGTTCTATATTTACCCTGATGTAGCCATTTGCAGGTATAACTTGAATTGAGCCGATATCTGTATTGGCAAAGGTATTAGTTTGATCGACAATAAAATTTTCAATTTGATGACGGACATTTTTTTTGACAATCAACTCCCGCATCGAAAGAGTTAGGGGGATACCCAACACGAACATTATTGCCGTAGATAATGCCAATCCTTTTTTGGCTCTATTAAGATTGCCATAAGATTGAAATAGAAATACTAGGCTGCCAAAAAAGACAATGCAAATTAAGTTGGTCAAAAATAATAGCAATGCACCAAAGGCAATACTTCTCTCACCTTGTGCTAGACCAATACCGACTACACTAAGAGGAGGAACTAAAGCAACGGCGATCGCCACTCCTGGCATAGCACTAGAAATACTGCGACGAGTATTAGCAAAAGCCCCTGCTGCCCCTGCTGCCATAGCAATACCGAAATCAATTAAAGTCGGCTTAACCCGAGACATAATTTCTGTGTCTACAGTTTGCAAATTAATAATTGTGGTGACAATCCAGGAAACTGCAATAGTAAGCAGAATGCCTTTGAGTACCGTAAAGCTAGAACGACGTAACAGCTTACGATTACCCATCGCTGTAGAATAAGCCATCCCGACAATTGGCCCCATTAAAGGGGCAACAATCATCGCCCCGATAATTACCGCAGCACTATTAGCCAGCAATCCTAAAGTGGCAATAATCGTCGATAAACCCAGCATGAAATGAAAGCTAAAGGAGGGGACAGACAACCGCCAAATACTGCGATTTAAACTGGCAATGGGTATTGGCTTTTCTTTTAGCCAGTGCCAGTTGCCACTATCCTGTTCCCAAATTTTTCTTAGATTAAGCTGACGATTAATTTTGCGCAGTAAATATTTAACGCGGACAAAGTATCGAGGATTATAGGTAAGCAGAACTGTCATAAAAATTATTCATAAAGCGATAAATTTAAGAACAAATAGTTAGTTAGATCGAGCATTAATCAAAATTAACCTCATCATTTGCTAAACAACCAATATTTCAATCATCCTGGAGATATATTCGCTGATTTAGCAATTTATAAAGATAAAGTTATGATTGCGATTCGCTCTTTTCTAGATTTTCCTGTAGGATATTGAGGACAACCTGGGGATCGATTGCCTGCTGCATCATCTGCGCCTCTAAATCATCACGATCGCGTATATCAGGAAGATCTGCCCGTAATTCTTCAATTAGTTCAATTAGTTTGCCAATCTTTTGTTCGGTTAGCAGATTAATTTGTAGAGTTAAATGCGATCGCTGTTCGGCAAGTTTATCCTGACGGCTTTGCTGTACTAATACTCCAGTGGCAATCAGTAAGGCAGCAACATCTATTCCCATTTCTCTCGCATCAAAGGGTGGTAATCCGAAGGGTAATAGCTGCGGTGCTAAATGAGTGCAGATAATCCAGCCTACAAAGAACAACAATTGCAGATATAAAAACTTGGATTTACCAAAAAAAGCAGCTATTTTTTCGATCGCGCGATCGTGTAGCGGTAGTTTTTCTGCTTGTTTTGCCTGAAATCCAATGATTGCCTCAATGTTTTTAACTACTTGTTCTGACAAGGGATATTTTTGACCGTTAATGTAAACAGACTTGGCTGAAGACGGAACTATAGAAAATGATTTATCTAGCGAAACCATATACTCAACATTGCAATAAAGATTATCTAAATTTTAATCTGCTTATTGTTTTTAAGATTTTTGGCGTTGGTGAATCAAGGCATGATTTTTAATTGTAGGGGCGAACGGGCGTTCGCTTAATTGAGCAATCACTTTGCAAAGTCTTGACATCCAGCGACGCATTCTCCTATTTCATTGAACTCCATCGTTTTTCCGCTTAAAGGAAGATATACAGGCATATCGGCTGTTTGAATAAATTGGTCGGTTTTCGTGCCTAAAATAACCATTCCGCCTTTGGTAGCTGCTTCGTTGGCATGAGAGGCGATTACTGAAGTAGGTTGAATTAATTCATTGACTACATACCCTGCTTCATCTGGACCAGTTGTAAAAGTATCGCCAATGTTAATTACTGCTAATTGAGCATTATATTGATCGCGCACCACGGTTTTTTGTTCGGCGGTAACTCCAGTATCACCTGATAAATATACTACCAACCCATTGCTAAATGTAAGTATATAGCCTGTTGGCGGACCGACATAGGCAGTAAGACCAGCAGCTTTGAGATGTTCCCCCAACTCGCCTTCAATAAACTCACCACTCAATCCATTCGAGTGAACTGCGGGTACGGTGGTGATTTTTACCCCAGCTACATTGCTAGAACCACCAAAGCGGACAAGCTGCACCGACTCAGGATCGCCGCCTGAAGTTTCAATCTTGTTGGCTAAAAAACTATTAATTTCACTACCGACGACGATTTGCGCTTTTTTAGTTACGGCAATATCGACGGTATTAGAGTTAGGGGTAGTATTTACGTTAGTTTCTGGTCGATCGCATTTACCCATATTTACTGTCGAGATACGGCGATCGCCTAAATGATCTCCATGAACATGACTTAGTAAAACCACATCGATGTTGCCAAGACGTTCATCTTCTCCACCAGCAACGGTTTGCCCAGCGTCGTAGAGGAGGCGCGTTCCATTGGGATCTTCAAAGATCAATGCGCGATCGCGGCTGCAAAATTCGCCATCATGACTACCTAGTGGAGTAATTTTTACTTCAGAAGCATGACTAGCCGAAGCGGTTAAAAAAGCGATCGCCAAGGTAATTACCCCTGAAAAGCATTTTTGCATGATAATCGAGAAGATTTGTTCAATCAATATTGTAGAGTATGTTTTAATCGTCTCATATCAAATCATAAGTATTGACGTAAATTTAGCAACGTCCAAAGATGGTTTCGGGTTGGTTTGATTGAGATACTGATAGGGAAAGTATTCAAGAAGTTTGATATCCCAAAGACCTTTGATTTGATAGGTAATACCGCGCCATTCTACTTGTCGGGTTAACATAGTCTGCCAAAGTGCGCTCGCTAAAACTAACTGGGTTGCGGGGATAGCTAACATGAGTTTTCCCAAAGCGATCGCTGACATTTGAGGCAGTACTTCTTGGCGCATCATTAATTTTCGTCGCCCTGCTCGTTTTTAAATGCCAATAAGGATCGCTAATATGACGATATAAGTACCTAAACTGCCTCCCCGTACAAATTGTCGATCTTGTAGCTCATGGTAAATCAAACAAACAAATAGCCCGTAAATTAAAAATTAGCGAGTGGACGGTATCGACTCATTTACGACGTATTTTTATCAAACTGGGGGTTGATAGTCGTGCGGCAATAGTCTATCGATTGCAAAAATTTTTAGTATATAGATAATAAAAGATCGCTATTTTGCCAATAAACCAGCATATTATTGATATTTTTGTCAAAAACCAGCTAAAAAAAGTATTATTTTTAGCTCGAATAGTGTAGTAATTTAAGTAGTTTATTAAGATTTTTTCAAGGTGTTGCTGATTTAAAGAGCGATCGCTCTGATTGAGAATCAAGTCACGATCTTTGAGGGCGATCGTCATTATTTCCCTCAGAAAATATAGTCTCTAGCAAGAGCAAACCTGCGATTATCTGACTATTCTGCTGGTCAGACAGTGAATTAAGCTTTTGCTCAATGGAAGCCAAGAGAGCTTGATACACCTGTTGCTGATATTTACCACCTGCTGAGGTCAGAGATAATAGTATGCTCCTGCGTTCTTGAGGATCGTTGACTCGCAGAACCAAACCTTGCTGTACTAAGCGTTCGATCGCTTCAGACATAGTCGATCGCGTTACATCTAAATGTTTAGCAACTTTAGATAAAGAAGATTTTGGATAATGGTTCAAAAAATACAAAATTCGCAGTTGAGATAAAGATAATCGAGGTTCGCCATACTGTCGCACTTCATCGCGCAAAAAGTGAGTTATCTCAGGGATAACTTGCAAGATTTTGCTAGCGCATTGTTGTGCAGTATCTGCTGCGGTTTTAGCCGAGGGTAACGAAGAAGAATTGCTTTTTATCATAACTTTCAAATTTAACTAAATTGAACACTTTGTGTTGCTTATATATTCCCAAATCTAACTATAGGTTGATTTTTACTTCTGATAGCTCAGGCAATACTTTTATTGACTACAATCATAAAATAGTTAGGTGTCCAAACAATTAGATTGTTGCTTATTTAACTCTTACTTAGCCAACCTTGTTTGTTGAGCCTATTCTTGAACTTTCCAGTCAAAAATCGATTCAACCAATGCAGTCAAACTCCTCCCGCTATTCGCCAAAATCTGAAGAGACACTTCAGCCTAAAGTTACTAAAGAACAAACAAAGCACGATTATCCTGTTCAAAATGGTAAAACTTCTACTCCTCCCAAGCCCAAGCAACCCTGGCAGATAGTGCTGGGATTGATTCTGTTATTATTACTGGGATATGGAGGATGGCGATGGTGGCAAAGTAGCCAAGCCAATAACGAGTCTCCTCAAGCGACTCAAGTTCAAGCTGCACCTGTAGGCTTAAAAACACTACAATCCTCTCCCATACAGGAAACCTCTCAATTTATTGGTAGTTTGACATCTCGCCAGTCGGTAACGATTAGCCCAGAGATTGAAGGCAGGGTCAGCAACATTTATGTCTCAGAAGGGGATGAGGTGCAGGCTGGACAGCCTTTAGTACAGCTTAGACCCAATCGTCAAACGGCAGAGTTAAGTGGCTTGCAAGCAGCCCTCAATTCCGCCCAGGCTGCAAGAGCTAACGCCCAAGCACAACTACAATCGGCACAGTCCGAGCGAGCGGCAGCAGCGGCAGAAGTAGAACTACAAAACGAGCAGTATCAACGTCGTCAATTTTTGGTTGAAGAAGGGGCATTATCGCAAGAAGAACTAGATTTAGTCCAACGCGATCGCCTTGGCGCTGTGGCTCAACTCAATTCCTTTGATGACCAAATTGAAGCAGCCCGTGCCAATCTTAACCAAGCTGAGGCAGCAGTAGCAGAAGCCGAGGCTAATGTGGAAGTTTCTGAAGACCAACTGCAAGACACCAATATAGCTGCCCCGTTTGCTGGCGAGGTAGGCAATATTATCGTCAAACTAGGAGAATATGTTGCTCCTGGCAATCCATTGACCAGCGTGACCCAAAACGACCCTTTAGAATTAGAATTGGCAATTCCAGTACAGCGTCGCGCCGATCTCCGTACTGGTTTACCAGTCGAACTCGAAGATACGCAAGGAAATTCTCTGGGCAGGGGAAGTATTACTTTTGTATCACCTCAGGTAAATGCCAATAGCCAAACAATATTAACCCAGGCTCAATTTTCCAATCCCGACGGTCAGTTGCGCGATAGTCAGGATGTACGCGCACGGGTGATTTGGTCTGAGAGACAGGGAGTTTTAGTGCCTACAACTGCCGTTAACCGCATTGGAGGACAGGCTTTTGTTTATGTAGCTCAAAAACCAGAGAATACAGAAGCAAGATCTCAAGGTCAAACTCAAGGACAAACTCAGAACCAGCCTGAATTAGTTGCCCGACAAGTTCCCGTAGAATTAGGAGAAATTCAAAATAACAGCTATCCAGTTTTAGAAGGACTTCAGCCAGGCGATCGCGTCGTCGTATCGGGAATTCTTAATCTTTCTAATGGTGCGCCGATTCAACCCCAAGCCGAAGACCAGCTTCAGATTCAACAAGGCAGTAAATAGTAACTAATAAGTAAATTAACTTCTGACTTTTGACTTTTGCCCCTCCGCCCCCTCCGCCTTCTAAATTATGTTCTCATCCTTCTTTATCAAGCGACCTATCTTAACTAGTGTTTGCGCTTTACTAATCCTATTGTTAGGTGCGGTGAGTATTCCTACACTGCCGATCGCCCAGTATCCTGAGATCGCTCCTCCCCAGGTTACGGTTTCGGCTAACTATATTGGGGCTAGTGCCAACGTAGTCGAAAATACGGTAACAAATGTACTGGAACGAGAAATTAACGGGGTCGAGGCATCGCGCTATATTTCCTCAACCAGCAGTAGCGGTAGCAGCAGTATTAATATTACCTTCGATCCCTCTAGAGATGCTGACTTAGCAGCGGTTGACGTACAAAATCGGGTTTCAATCGCCGAGGGACGGCTACCCGAAACAGTTCAGCGCACTGGGGTAACGGTACAGCGAGAAAGTGCGGGCTTTTTGATGGCGATCGGAATTTATGCAGAAGGCGATCGCTATAGTCCTCTGTTTCTGAGTAACTACGCCGATATTTCCATGGCAGAGGCACTACAACGAGTCAACGGGGTGGGGAACGTCCAAATTTTTGGCGAACGTCGTTACGCGATGCGGTTGTGGTTGAACCCTAATTTACTGGCAAGTCGCAATCTAACCCCTCAAGATGTGGTGGATGCCATTAACGAACAGAATGTCCAGGCAGCAGTTGGTGGATTGGGACAACAGCCCTCTTCTGATGACTTGCTCTATCAAATCGAGCTAGAAGCCAATACTCGCTTAACTAACGTAGAAGAGTTTGAAAATATTGTCGTTAGTTCGGAAGAAGATGACGCGCTGATTAAGGTCAAAGATATCGGTCGAGTCGAGTTGGGGGCGCAAGACTATAGTACCTTCTTAAGATTTAACGGACAGGAAGGGATTGGTTTGGGGATTTCTCAGCTTCCAGGCAGTAATGCTTTAGAAGTCGCCAGTGCGATTAAAGAGGAATTAGCTCGTTTAGCGGAAAGTTTTCCTCCAGGAATTAAATATCAGATTGCTTTTGATTCGACTGCTTTTGTGAATGAATCTCTTTCGGAGGTAGTTTTCACCTTAGTGCAAGCGATATTGCTGGTAATCTTAATTATTTTTATCTTTTTGCAAGATTGGCGCACCACAATTATTCCCGTTTTAACCATTCCCACCTCTTTAATCGGCACGTTTATTTTTGTCAAAGCGTTTGGTTTTTCTCTCAATACCCTGACGCTATTTGGATTAACTCTAGCAACGGGGATCGTGGTAGATGATGCCATTATTGTCGTGGAAAATATCAGCCGACTGATTGAAGAGGGGGAGAGTCCTGGCAAAGCTGCGATCGCTTCTATGGAAGAGCTTTCTGGTGCAGTCATTGCGACTTCTTTAGTCTTAATGGCGGTATTTATTCCCGTGGCATTCTTTCCAGGGGCGACAGGAGCAATTTACCGTCAATTTGCTTTGACTTTAGCATTTTCCATTGCCGTTTCTACTTTTCTAGCACTTACCCTCGCTCCTGCTGTCTCGGCACTGTTGCTGCGTAAAGAAAATCAGCCCCCCCGTTGGCTAAACTGGTTTTTTACTCGATTCAACCGCTTTTTAGATTGGGTACGGCGCAAGTATCGCGGTTTGTTAGAGAAATTAACTCATCTCAAAAGTATTGCGATCGGTATATTTGTCCTGTTATTAGGATTGACTATCTTCCTCTATAACCAAGTTCCTAGCGGATTTCTCCCTGAAGAAGACCAAGGATACTTTATTACTATCGCTCAAGGACCTCCTGGGGTGTCTCTCGACTATACCAGACAGGTGTTAAAAAAAGCGGAAGCGGATATGTTAGAACTGCCAGAAGTCGAGGCTGTGTTTACCATTGGTGGCTTCAGTTTTGGGGGTGGCGGTGCTAATAGTGGCTTGATGTTTACCAATCTCAAACCTTGGTCGGAACGAACAGAAGCTAACCAGTCAGCCCAGGCAATTATTGGCAGATTAAGACAGCAGTTTGCTGCAATCCCAGAAGCGAGAATCTTACCTAACAACCCGCCAGCAATTCGCGGACTCGGCTCTTTTGGTGGATTTACGCTCCACCTGCAAGAACTTAACTCTGGAGGAGATATTAATAATCTCGTTGATGTATCGAATCAATTTATCCAGCAAGCAAATGGGCAACCAGAGCTAAATTCGGTCTACACTACTTTTACCGCTAATACTCCTCGCTATGAGGTAAGTATCAATCGCGACGCAGCGGAGGCACTTCAGGTAAATATTGATGATATTCTCTCTACATTGGGCATTGCTCTAGGTTCTAGCTACGTTAATGACTTTACCCTACAACAGCGCAACTATCGAGTTTACGTCCAAGCAGACCAACAGTTTCGCGCTCGACCAGATGATGTCAGACAACTGTACGTTCGCTCTGCCAATGATGAGATGATTTCTCTGGCTAATTTAGTTACCCTAACTCCCACCTCTGGACCTTCTACCATTCCCCATTTTAATTTATTCCGAGCGATTGAAATTTCGGGTTCGGCAGCAGAAGGCTATAGTTCTGGAGAAGCAATTTCTACCATTGGCGAGTTGTCCGAAGAAGTCTTACCATCGGGCTATGATTATGCCTGGTCGGGAACGGCATTAGAAGAACTTAGTTCAAGCGGTCAAGCACCAATAATCTTTGGACTGGGGTTAGTGATGGTATTTCTGGTACTAGCTGCCCAATACGAAAATTATTTCGACCCGCTGATTATTATGATGGCAGTACCCCTAGCAGTGTTGGGAGCATTGCTAGCCCTATCTCTAAGAGGATTAGAAAATGATATTTACGGTCAGATCGGTTTGGTAATGTTAATCGGTTTGGCAAGTAAAAATGCGATTCTAATTGTCGAATTTGCCAACCAACTGCGAGAACAGGGGTATTCCACTGTCAAAGCTGCTGTAGAAGCTTCCGAACAACGCTTGCGTCCCATCCTGATGACCGCATTCTCTACCATCGTCGGTCTATTTCCTCTGGCGATCGCATCTGGGGCGGGTGCTGCTTCCCGTCAATCTTTGGGAACTGTAGTAATTGGCGGGATGCTTGTCGCTACTTTCCTCAGCTTACTGATCGTTCCCGTACTGTATATCGTAATTTCTGGCGTGAGCGATCGCGTTGCTAAACATCTACCTTCTCCTCCTACCGATCGACAAACCAAAAACGGCAAACGAGATGTAGCTCTTACTAGTTCTATAGAAGCAAATAATTCAAGGCAATAGGGCATAGGCGTTTATTGAAGCTAATAGCTAATAGCTGGGGCGAAGCTGCTCATGATTAGCGAACTATTCGCAGAATCTTATCTTGCTCTGGCGGGCAGCTTCCTCGACCGTCGCAGTTACTGGTTGTAATATATAGTTCTCCCTCAGGAGATGCGATCGCTTCTCTCAGCCTACCTAATTCATCTTGTAAATATACTTCATGTGACTGAATCGAGCCGACCGACTGAGAATCGAAAACAACGCGGTGTAAATGTTGAGAACCGAGAGTAGCAATGATCAAACTACCTTGCCACTCGGGAATAGCATCACCAGTATAAATAGCTGCACCCCCTGGCGGTACTGCTTCACGCCAAACCAGAGAAGGAGTTACCGCATCTTTCTCTGCCTGACAGTTTTCAGTTGTGGGCCAACCCAGGTTATCCCCTGCCTGGGCAACCAGAACCTTATCTTCACCCCTTCTGCCCAATTCTCCGCTAGGGCCGTGGTCGGTAACTACTAAAGTAGATTCATTGAGCCAATCAAATCCTTGAGTGTTGCGAATGCCGATAATGAAGGCTGGATTATCGGGAAAAGGATTATCTTGTGGTACTTGTCCATCTGGTGTCAAGCGCAAAATTTTTCCCGCCAGGCTATCGATATTCTGAGCAGTTTCTGGATTTCTCGCATCCCCCGTACCAATATAAAGCATTCCATCAGGACCAAAGCGCAGACGACCGCCATTGTGATAAACTGCCACGGGAATATCATCAATAATTATTCCCTTTGGAGTTGCGCTAAGCTCATCTTGGGATAGTTGCCATCGCTCGACGCGGTTGACCTCCGCACCGTTGTTATTAACAGTGTAATAGACATAAAAAAGCCGATTATCGGCAAAATCTGGATGGGCTGCAATGCCCAGTAAACCCCCCTCACCACTGTCTGTAACGCCAATGGTAGCTATTGGCGAGGATTGAAGTTCGCCGTCTCGTACTAGCCTAATTCGTCCCGCTCTTTCGGTTACCAGCATATCTCCATCGGGTAAAAAAGCAATTCCCCAAGGTACTTCCAAACCCGTTACTACCTCTTCCACCTGTATGTTTACCGTTCCTGTGGCACCAAAACCCTCTTCAACTAAAGTACATTCGCGATCGCTTTGGCTGGTTGGTTGTTGTGCCGTCGTTTCCTGAGCCTTGGAAGTTGCTTGTTCGGCAGGAGTAAAGGTGCAGGAGGTAAGCCCTACCAAGATTGTCGTTAGGAGTAGCGTTTTGTTAGGAAAAATATTAGTAAACTTCATGTTTATCTCTAAATCATTAAAATTGTCTGGTGATTTTGGCGAGAAAATAATCAGCTAAGGTCTGGTTGAATATTTAATTTTTCAATAAAAACTTTTAAATAGCGATCATAAAAATCAAACGTGACAGAAAAATGACAGAAAAAAATTGATTTAGCTAGTAAATCTTTTGACCGCAGTAGGCGGAGTAACGTTCACTAGATATTGTTATTGTGCAAAAAATATTGTGCAAAAAAGTCGTCACTTTTTGGTCATCTTTAAATTTCAGGCTGAGTATAAATTCAACAGGAATTGAAAATCTATTGAAAATATGAGTTTTTTAAAACAACCGATAACCTATGGAGCGATCGCTCTAATGTCACTAATTTCTCTTAGCTGCACAGAATTCGAGCAAGCTCAACAGCCAGCAACAACTCCTCCACCGCCTTCTACGACTCCAACTGTATCCGAAGTAAACCGTTTACTGTCTACGAAAGAATGTTCCAGATGCGATCTAAGCGGTCAAAATTTGGTAGAAGCAGATTTAGAAGATGCCATTCTAACAGAGGCTGATTTAAGCAATGCTATACTGAGCGACGCTGATCTAGAAAACGCCAATTTAACAGGAGCAAATTTAAGTGGTGCTAATCTACAAGATGCAGACTTAGATAATGCCATTCTTAATAATACTGACCTGAGTGAAGCTAATTTACAAGCAGCAAGCCTTGAAGGAGTAGATTTGACGCAAGTAAATTTAACCAAAACTAATTTGCGAGAAGCAAACATTGACGACGCTAACTTAGCCGAAGCAGAATTTGACGAAACCATTATGCCAGATGGTATTATTCGTAATTTGGAATAGTTTTACCCAGTAGCAATTTGTTTGAGCCAATGTGCCTTACCATTGTCTATTTACTTGTTAACGCGAGTTCGGGCTAAAAAAGAAAGCTTAGTATAATATCTGAAACTATGAATACCCTAAAAATCGTCAAACAATGTGTAGAAACATCCGATTCTAGACTCGATCTGTGGATTAGTCTGGTCAAATCCTCTAAGGTCAAAAGCATGGCGGAAGTAGGGGTTTATAAAGGAGATTTTGCCTATCAACTGCTTCAATGGTGTGATTCAATAGAAAAATATTATATGATTGACCCCTGGCGACACTTAAAGAATTGGAATAAACCCGCAAATAAGAATAACAATACTTTTGAGCAATTTTTCTTAGAAGCAACCGAAAAAACTAGTTTTGCAGCCGATAAAACAGTCATATTACGTGGCAAAACAGCCGAGGTAGTTGAAAAAATACCCAGTAGGGCGCTTGACTTGGCCTATATTGATGGTGACCATACCTTAAAAGGAATTACGATTGATTTAATCCGCTTGTTTGACAAAATTCGGGTTGGGGGATGGATAGGAGGAGATGACTTTAGTAGCTCAATTTGGCAACACACCCCAAATTATGAGCCTACTTTAGTTTTTCCCTTTGCCGTGTATTTTGCTGAAGCTGTAGGCGCTACGATATACGCCTTACCTTATTCACAGTTTTTAATTGAAAAAAACGAAGTTGAATCATTTTCCTTTATAGATTTAACAGGCAAATATAATCACTTAGAGCTTAAAAGCCAATTCAATCCTTGGAAAATTTTCAAAATCAAAATGATGGATATATCTTCTTTCATTAAATCAAAATAATAAATATATCTTTCTTCATTAACCAAAAACTTAACCTAAACGGTAATTATGCCAGAGAGTAATATTCTCAATTGGCAATAGTTTGACACAGTAGCTATTTGTTTACGTGTTATAAAACTAACGCATGGTGGATTTATGACTTAACCTCAAGATTCTGCTGTATCTCACTACGCCTCTTCTCACCAAGAAATAAGAGAGTTAGTGCGCTCTCAGCTACAAATACTACTAGAACAAGAAAATTTTCAGGGTGCTAAAGCATTACTGATACCCGTACAGCCTCCTGATATTGCTGATGCTATTGAAGAATTGCCAAACCCAATGCAATTGATTGCTTTCCGCTTACTTCCTAAAGAGGCAATTAGTGTTTACGAACATCTTCAACCAAACTCACAGCGATCGCTATTAAAACAATTCAAGCATCAAGACGTTCTTGATATCATTGATCGGATGTCGCCAGAACGAGAAGCTAGTTCTCTGCTATTGGGTTATCAACCAGAAACGGCGGGGAGAATCATGACTCCAGAGTATGTTTCACTCCGAGAAAATCTAACCGTTGCCCAAATTTTAGAGCGACTTCGTAGTTTAGCTAGTACTACTGAAACTATTTACTATTTGTATATTATCGATGCTTCTCGTCACCTTACAGGAATTGCTTCTTTGCGGGATTTATTAACTGCTCAGCCAGAGCAAAATATTGACGAAATAATGACTCGTAATGTGATGTATGTAGAGACAGGCACTGATCGAGAAGAAGTGGCGCGAATTATCCAGCACTACGATTTTGTAGCCTTACCAGTGGTAGATCGAGAGCGTCGTTTGGTAGGCATTGTGACTATTGATGATGTCATGGATATTTTAGAACAAGAAGCAACCGAGGATATTTATACTCTTGGTGGAGTTGAATCTAAGGGCGATAATTATTTTCAAACTAATTTATTGACGGTTGCTCGTAAACGAGTTGTCTGGTTGTTTGTTCTCCTCGTTGCCAATACAGCCACCAGTGCTGTAATTCAAAATCAGGAAGATATTCTAGAGCAATTTGTGGCTTTAGCTGCCTTTATTCCTTTATTGATAGATGCAGGGGGAAATGTTGGGGCGCAATCTTCAACAGTTGTCATTCGCGGCTTGAATACAGATGAAGTGCGCATCAATGAAGCAATCAGAATAATCCGCAAAGAAACGATTACTGGAATATTACTGGGAGCGATTTTAGCAATAGCGGTGACGGTGTGGGCTTACTTTCTTCAGGGAAACTTAGGCGTGGCAGTCTCTGTCGGTATTAGTTAACTGGCGATCGCTATCTTAGCTTCAGTTTTGGTTCTGCTCTTTCTTATTTGGCTGGCTGAATTTAGATCCAGCTTTAATGTCTGCTCTCTTTATTAAGTCTGTCGTTGACGTTGTGGGTGTCTTTATTTATCTTGCCGTTGCTCGACTAATTTTACAGTAAGAAAACTTGCTAGTTAATTGATTGTGTTGGTCAGCCTCTGTCTCAAGTTAAAAAATTATTAAATTCCCAAAAACGATTGAGATTAATTCAGTCATTTTTTAGTCATATTTTATCTTTAAATTAAAAATATACAAATAGCAAACCAATTGGAAATTTAACGTTATCGTTTTCTAGAAATAGGTAAATTATGAAATTAACTTTAACTCAAAAAATAATTTCGATGCTCGGTATTACAACTTTTACTCTTATTTTAGGCGGACAAATAGTACAAGCAGAAACTACTGTAAAGCCTGATAAGTTTAATAACGAGCAAGATACAATAAAACAATCTCTTCCTGACAGTATTGCTGTTGAAGGAACAAGCAATTCCGCTGATTTTCAACAATCCACTTCCGCTTCCGATCTCAACATTAGATCGAACAACTCTCAAACTCTAGAAATAACCCAGGGTAATTTTGAGGTAGAACCAGGAACAACAACTCGTTCTGGCTCTAGTTATATTGGAATAGGTGGTAATATTGGTCTTAGTGGAGATACGACCGTTGGAAATGGATCTTTTGCAGTTATTAGTAAAATAGGACTAACCAATTACTTATCTGCTCGTCCTTCGGCTTTGATTGAAGACGATGCGGTATTTCTTTTACCCGTAACATTTGATTTTTCTGGAGATGAAGTACCAAATGCTGAGTTTAGCATCGCTCCTTATTTAGGAGGCGGATTAGCAATTTCTACAGGTAGAGATGATACGGTTGGCGCACTTATTTCTGGCGGTTTAGATATTCCCCTCTCTTCTGAATTTACCGCTAATGCTGGAGTTAATGTGAGTTTTATTGATGATACTGATGTGGGACTGCTGTTAGGAGTTGGCTATAATTTTTAGTAAATAATTTTGAGCCAAGTAGTTTAACAATAAATTTGCGATCGCTTATAACTATGAAAAATATTTCTCAAAAACTTAAATATACTGTTTTAGGATTATTTAGCGCGATCGCTTTATTAGCAACCTGGAGTTTTATTGAACCGCGCGTACTCAATACAGAAACAGAAACGGCAGCAATCTCCAATCTTCCTACCTCTTGGCAGGGCAAACAAATTGGTCAAATCTCAGATTTTCAAATTGGATTATGGGGTGACAATCGCACTACCGTTCGTCGTAGCGTGGCTAAATTAGTTGAAGCCAAGCCTACGGTGGCATTAATTAGTGGCGACTTCATCTATCATCCAGGGGATAATCCCGAATCAGAAATTGCTACAGCAGTAGATTTAGTTCGTCCTTTGGTCGAAGCAGGTATTCCTACTTATGCAGTGTTGGGCAATCATGATTATGGCATGGATAAAAGATCCGCACGGCCTAATGTCGAATTAGCTAATCGTGTGGAAACGGCTTTAGAATCTGCTGGTATACAGGTATTAGAAAACGAAGCAGTGCAATTGCCACTTTTAGAGAGTAACGAGCCTTTATATCTGGTAGGAGTTGGTTCGCTATGGGCAGGTAGAGATAACGTACAGCAAGCTTTGAGCGATGTACCAGACAGCAGTTCTCGAATTGTGATGATGCATAATCCCGATACCTTCGAGCAATTTCCTGCCAATACGGCACCATTATCAGTAGCGGGGCATACTCATGGAGGGCAAGTGCGTATACCAGGCGCACCACAATGGTCATGGCTAAGATTTACCCAAAAAGATAAAGTCTATGCCGACGGTTGGGCAAAAGGTTTTGGCGAACCTAGTAATCAGCTTTATGTCAACCCTGGCATCGGCATGAGCATCGCACCGATACGTTTATTTTGTCCTCCAGAATTAACCTTTTTTACTCTTCAGCAAGATGGATAATTGATAATCAATCGATCAATTTTCAATATTCTCCGAGAAATATTCATTGCGACTGAGGTTATTAAATTTTGCAGCAGATAGCATGAAAGCGTTGAGAGGAAAAATTTAAGTATGACTTTTTCAGGTGTAATGTTAGATATGGACGGAACGCTAGTATTAAGTAACGATGCTCATGCTCAAGCATGGGTAGAAGCATTTGCTGCGTTTGGTCATGAGTTAGAATTCGATCGAGTTCGTCCTTTAATTGGCATGGGTGGCGATCGCATCATTCCTAAATTTTTGCCAGGATGTTCTGACCAAGAAGGAGAAGGTAAAGAAATAGCCGATCGTCGTAAAGAATTAATTATTGACAAATTTGCCGCTAATTTAGCTCCTGCTAAGGGTTCGCGAGATTTAACCATTAAAATGCAACAGCAAGGTTTACGGTTGTTAATTGCTAGTTCGGCAACTAGTGAAGAACTGTCAGTATTACTTAAGGTGGCGCAAGTTGACGATTTGCTCAGTCAAGACGAAGCAACTACTTCTAGCGATACTGAAGCTTCCAAACCAGAACCAGACTTGATGCAGGTGGCATTAGAGAAGCTGGGAATGCCAGCCGAGCGCGTAGTCATGATTGGTGACACACCTTATGATATTGAAGCAGCGAAAAAAGTAGGAGTTGCCACAATTGCTTTTCGTTGTGGAGGCTTTAGCGATGAGCAATTAAAAGATGCGATCGCGATTTACAATGATCCAGCCGATTTATTAGAACATTACGATGATTCGCCCCTAGTAGCGCATCCAGATTAATTAGTTGGTATTGAAAATTAGTTTGAGTCCCTAACCCCCTTCTCGCGCATTCACTCGATAGCCGCATTCCTGCCCTTGCACCCAATGCGGTGGGTGCTTGTCCTTACCGCAATGAGGATAAACACCTTTCGGCGATATGCTCGTGCATGATATGCGAAGCGGTATGCTTTAGCATTTGCGTAGCTTATCCTTTAGGGGGTCGCTCGTCTTGGGGAAACAGCCCAGCATTCTAGCCTAGACGTGGTACTAGAGTAGGCCAGACTTGAAGCCAAACTTACAAAGGTAGTTTGATAGTAAAAGTAGTTCCTCGTTCCACCTGTGATGAGACGGTAATTTTACCGCCATGAGCTTCAACTATCTGTTTGACGATCGCCAGCCCCAAACCAAAGCCACCTGTAGTACGACAGCGATCGTTATCCACTCGATAAAATCGCTCAAAAATGTGAGGCAAATCTGCTTTGGGAATGCCAATTCCGCTATCTTCGATTTCGATTACCGCTTGACGCGATTTTTCCCACAGACGCAACTTTACTTTGCCCCCACTCGGCGTATATTTACAGGCGTTAGTCAGTAAGTTAATTATTGCTTGAGTCAATAGAGTCGGTTCGGCTGATATTTGAATTGCTTGAGAAGGTAGATCACAGGTGAAATTCAAGTTTTGTTCTTGAGCTAAAGTCTGATAATCATCAGCAATTTGTTGCAGTAAATTAGTTAAATCGAGCTTTGCTAAAGACTCGGGATTAAATTGTTCTTCGTGACGAGCTAAAAATAGTAAATTACTAACTAAAGTGCTGATTGACTCTACCAGATGGGTGATTTTTTCCAAGCGAAACAGCTGCTGCGAACCATCTTTAACTGGGGTAATCAATCCTACTTGAGCGTTAGTCAAAATTGCTGCCAGGGGTGCGCGTAATTCGTGAGAAGCATCGGCAGTAAAACGCTGAAGCTGGCTATATGCCTGTCGAATCGGCTGCATGGCAATTCCCGCCAATACCCAACCAGTTACGCTGATTATGCCCAAAGAAACTGGTACGGCTATAGTTAAAACTAAGCGTAACTCAGTCAGGTTATTCTGAGTAACGGTTAAAGGAGTGCCAACTTGAAGATAGCCGATAAGTTCTTGTTTTTGATAAACGGGTAGCGTAATTTGTCGAATCCAGGGTTTATCGCCTTTAATAGTTTCTAAACCAGAATCAAGCATTAACCGTTCCGTGCCAGGGCTACCAAAAAATTGTCCTAGTTGCTTTTGAGAACTGTACCAACGGGCATATACTAGTTCGGTGTCGAGCAAGCGCGTATTACTTCCGAGCAACGGCACATTTTCCAGATTGGCAGCGTCAGATTTTACATTGTATTTGACGTTGGTTGCCATCACTCTTGTCTTACGATAGAGCAAGCGATCGAGTTGTTCTAGCTCGTCTACTGCTTCTACATAGTAAAGTACCCCGGCAAAAATTATTAAAATGCTGCTCATTGAGAAGGTAAACCAACGAGCCAAATTACGACGGCTACGATAAAACATCAAGCGACAATGGATATTATTGCAGTTGGGGAGGATTGAGACGATAACCCATACCATACACTGTTTCAATCCAGTCTGCTGCTTCAACTGATTTCAAACGCTGTCTGAGTCGTCGCACGGCTGCGGTAACAGCATTACTTTCTGGTTCTTCGCCCCATTCCCACAGATATTCTTCGATTTGATTGCGAGTTAAAACTTGATGGGGGTGTCGTAAAAAATACTCTAACAACTGAAATTCACGGGCTGATAGTTTTACCGTGGCTGTATTTCGTTCTAGGCTCAAGGTATTCATCTGTAGCTTTAGATCCCCAACCACCAGGGTATCCCCTTGCCATAAGGGCGATCGCCTTGACAAGGCTCTGACTCTTGCGAGCAGTTCGATAACGTTGGCAGGCTTAACTAAATAATCGTCAGCACCCGCATCTAAACCCATAACTTTATCGCTTATCGTATCTTTGGCAGTCAATATCAATACTGGTGCAGTTTTTCCTGCATTTCGATATTGACGACAGAGATCTAAACCGCTAACTTTGGGCAGCATCCAATCTAAAATTAATAAGTCATAATCTTTGTGAGACATTAACCACTGTGCGGTTTCTCCATCTTCAATACCATCCACCAAATAACCAAATTCTGATAGAACTGCCTGCATCGGTTCCAACTGTTCGAGATCGTCTTCTACCAAGAGAATTTTCATATCGTTGCTGCGGTTAAATCACTATCTATGGCCGATAGTTCAAGCTCTTAAATAAACACAATATAGATTTAGCGATCGCTATACATCCGACTAGAGTTGGATTTTGGATTAACTAGATTCACTCTGATGATAGAGAAAACAAAGCGACGTTTGACTTTAATTTATTTATTAACCTGATTAATATCAATTTCCACTACCCAAACCTATGTCATCATCGCGCTGGTTACAACGAGCATCTAATCTCAATTTAGATTTTTGGCTGCTTCTGCCTATATTAGCTTTGGCTTTTTGGCTTGGTGGCGAGCTTATTGCCGATCGAGTTTTAAGTCGCCCTTATGATGTTGTTACCGAACTAAAAGCCGATCAACTTACCCAGATTGAGCTTTCTTTTAAAGTGGAGGTAATTCAAGTTTTAATAGATCGAAATAGGGGAATGACTCAGGTAAAAGTTAAAACCAATGATTCGGAACTAAAAAAATTAGAGTTTGAGTTTCCCATCACTGAATTTGAGCAGGTAGAGAAGAAGATCGCCAAAGAATTAGGTTTATCCAAAGCAAATGTTCAAAGATTGGCACGTTATCAGCTCGAAGATTAATTATTGCTGCGCTTTTCGCTTAAGTAGAATACACACGTCAAATGGTATAGCTACCAGTTTTGCTTAATTCCTTCCCAGCCATTTTTCAGCATTTAGTCGTTGATAAACGCCGAGTAGCAGCAAAGGAAGTGTCACTTTGCGTTCATCAATTAGAAAAGGTTCGAGAGTGCTAGGATTAGAGCCAGAGTCGGCACAGGAAAAAGCTTTAGGACTTTTAAGATCTTCTTGGCTAAAATACACGGTAAATTGCCGTCTATCGTTCTGCCAACGTCCTATTACCTGCCAACAAGTATCTTCTGGCTCGTAACCTAAAATAGGAATTTTTTGATTTTCAAAGGTTAACTTTAAGTCTTGAATACCTCGTTCTTCCAGATATTTTTTTAAACTTGGTAAATAGTCTTGCTGGATAAATTCGGCAAAAGGTTTATTTTCCAGAGCCGGCTTTTTCTCTTTAGCTGGTTTTTCCTTTTTGTCTTTTACTGCTTTGGCTGAAGTTTTGGTTTTTTTTGCCTCTGCTTTATCGGCTTGCTCTGGTTTGGAAGCGGCTGTTGTCGGATCTGGAGAATATGATGTGGCCATTTCAGCCGATTTATCAACAGTCGTACTGTGCAAGCTATCGACAACAACATCAGGTGCGCTTTGAGCTACGCTGATATTTTCTTCGGTTATAGAAGGCTCTTTTTCAGTAGTATTCTGTTCGGTGACTTGTTGCTCTGTTTTGTCTTGATTCGATTCTGCCTCAGTCGTTTTATTAGCCATAAATCTAGATACTTTATTAGCAATTTCAAGCCGAATAAGCTAAAGCATTAACTTTTTTTAGTCTAAAAAAAAAAGTTAATGCTGAAATCTTTCTCAAGCCTGATTAAATCGAAATACGGCGATCGCCCTAGAGGATGTCTGGAAAGCTAGAAATGACCCAACTATCGAGTGGTAATTGAATCTTAAGTTGATGCTGTATTTTGTTGCTCCCGCCAAATTTGTTCTTTTAACCAGTCAATTTCAAAGCGGAGATTTGCTTGGTGACGTTGCAGAGCGATCGCTTGATAGGGATCTTCGGCATCTCGATCGACAAGTTGCGATTCGCGATTTTCTAGGCGTAATTGACAAGTCATCAAGCGAGACTGCATAAGTTTGATTCGCTCTAGTGGTTCTAGTTGACTAAAGAAAAAGAATTTTATAATAAAACGAGAACGACTGTTAACCCAGCTTTCATGAGGATGCGCCAACATTTTTTTTTGCCAGCGATCGCGTCCTAATTGGGTAACTTGATAGACTTTACGATTTGAGCCACCATCTGCCAATTCTGGAAAGGTTTTAATGTATCCCTGTTTTTCCAGTCGCTTCAGCAAGGGATAAATAGCACCATAGTTGACGCTGATGCAGCCACTCATAAACCTTTCTAACTGTTGTTTTAAAAGATATCCGTGTAAAGGTTTTTTGAGTAATAGACCGAGGGCAGCTAATTCCAACATTTTTTGTTACCGTCAATACCAACAATTCTTAATATTATATTGATATAATAAGCGAATATATCAGTTTGATATAGTTTGATTCAATACTCGCGAAATTGAAGTCGAGAGAGGCTTTCGGTCAGAAAGCATCTCTAATCGACTTGTTGAATCGCCCTTGCTTACTTCAGTTTCGTAAAATTTATGTCACTCAGATTTTCCGCTACCAATACTCAACGGTGGGCAAATCCAGCCTCGTTGATATACTGGACGATCTTTTTACCAGGATTGCTCTTTACAGCAAGTTGCGGTTTATTGCCTCCAGGAGATGCCCAAAGCAATTCTAGTCCTCAGCAGCAACAGCAATCCCCAACTGTTAATACAGCAGTAGCTAGCCAAGGCTCACTTGAGAAAAATACTGAGTATGTTGGTACGACTTTTCCAGTGCGGGAAGTTTCTTTGCGATCGCGCATTGAAGGACAACTGCTGGATGTGACGGTAGACGTAGGCGATCGAGTAGAGCAAGGTCAAGTATTAGCACGGATCGACGATTCCATCTCAGCAGCTACGGTGGCGGAGGCAGAAGCAGAGGTGGCAGCACTTCAATCGGAGGTAGCCAGTTTAGAAGCAGATGTCAATGATGCCCGCGCCCAAGTCGAACAGGCACAGCTAGAACTACAACAGGCGCAGTCTAATGCAGCCAGGACAAACCAACTTTTTCAGCAGGGTGCAATTTCCGAACAAGAGGCAGAATTAGACGAAACTGCGGTGGGGACGGCAGAACAAACTTTAAGATCTGTTCAACAGCAAGTAGACAATCGCTCTTCTGCCGTAGTAGCTGCCCAACGTCGCGTGGCAGCACAGCAGGCAATAGTTGCCCAGGAGCAACAAAGACAGTCATTTACCGTCTTAACTTCCCCCGTGACGGGTTCGGTATTAGAAAGAGTTTTAGAACCAGGAGACTTAGCCCAACCAGGTGACGAAGTATTGCAGTTAGGAGATTTTAGCCAGATTCAGGTACAGGTGCAAATTTCCGAACTAGAACTAGCAGGGATTCAGGCAGGACAGACGGCACAGGTACGGTTAGATGCCTTGCCAGAGCAAACGTTTACAGGAGAAGTGACGCAAATTTCTTTGGCTGCCGATTCCACAGCCCGTTTAATCCCCGTCGAGGTGACTATTGCTAACCGCGATCGCCGTATTGGTAGAGGATTACTAGCGCGGGTCAATTTTGAGCAACAGAGCGATCGCAACATTGTCGTTCCAGAAACAGCAGTTCAAATAACCTCAGAGGAGGCAAAAAATAATTCCGCGTCAGAGTTAGATACGGCAACCATGTTTATCTTAAAACAAGAAGGAGAACAAGCTACAGTTACCGCCCGCGAGGTGAAACTCGGCGAGCGCGCTAACTCTCGAGTCGAAATTCTCTCTGGACTAAAACCAGGAGAAAAATTTGTCGTGCGTAGTAGTGACAATTTACAAAACGGCGATCGCGTTCGTCCCAGCTTTATCTCCGAATCATCACAATCTGAATCGTAAAACTTCTGACCTCTCTACAAGGCATTGCCTTGCCCACTACTAACCTCTGACCTTCTGTACGGGCGAACGGCCGTTCGCCCCTCCAAGATGAAAACTTCCCCCCCCGCCAACTTTAGTATCAGCATTGTTGCCATTCGCCAGCACATCGGCACTCTAATGCTAACCCTAGCGGTAATTGTTATCGGAGTATTTTTTCTGTTTAACATCCAGGTAGACTTGCTTCCTTCTATTTCCTACCCACGCATTGGTTTGCGAGTCAACGTACCTGGCATTTCCCCCGAAGTCGCAGTAGATGAAGTGACTCGACCACTAGAAGAAGGACTGGCTGCCACTGAAGGGGTGGTACAGGTTTTTTCTCAAACTCGCGAGGGACAAGTAAGTGTCGACCTTTACTTTCAACCAGGAGGAAACATCGATCTCGCTTTAAATGATGCTACTGCTGCATTTAATCGCGCGCGATCTAACCTACTAGACACAGTTGAAGAACCAAGGTTATTTAAAGTCGATCCGTCTCAGTTACCCATTTACGAACTAGCACTGACATCTCAATCTTTAGATCCTTTGCAGTTGCGCGTGTTTGCCGATGAAGAACTGGCGCGGGAACTGGGAGTTGTTGAAGGTGTAGCCGTAGTTGATGTTTCGGGGGGTGTAGAAGAAGAAGTAAGGGTTTTAATCGATCTCAGCCGTCTTCAAGCCTTGGGTGTAGCCTTAGATGATGTTCTCACTGAGTTAGAAGAAACTAATCAGGATATTTCTGGCGGGCGAATTTTAGGCGAACTTAACGAACCTTTGACCCGTGCCGTTGGTCGCTTTGAGGATGCAGAGTCAATTCTCAATCTTTCTTTTGAAGTAGAGAATGTAGAGAATTCGGCAACAGCAGAAACGGAAAATAATTCAGTTCCTCTACGTCGCGTATATCTGCGAGATTTTGCCGAGGTTATCGATGGTCAAGCCAACCAGCGAGTTTTTGTGTTTCTCAACGAACAACCTGCGGTGAAAGTCAGCATTCAAAAGCAGCCTGAAGCTAATACGATTGAAGTCGTCGAGGGAATCAAACAGCGAGTTAAAGAGTTGCAACAAGCAGGGATAATTCCTGAAGATCTGGAATTGGTTGCAACTTTGGACGAATCGATCTTTATTCAAAATGCCATTAGCAATGTTACCAATTCTGGTTTAATTGGCGCGGGACTAGCTGCGATCGCCGTTTTGCTGTTCCTCGGTTCGCTGCGACAAACCGCAATTGTCGTGTCGGCAATTCCTTTAGCAGCATTAACAGCAATTATTTTAATGAAGCTATTTGGTCTGTCTCTCAATGTATTTAGCTTGGGCGGATTGGCAGTAGGAGTAGGAATTGTCGTCGATAACTCCATTGTCATGCTAGAAAATATTGCTGAAGGTGCGGGCATGACACCAGGAAAAGATGCCAAGACGCGACTTAATTCTCAGCAGCTGATCGAGCAAACCATGTATAGCAGTCAAGAGGTTGAATCGGCTTTGGTTGCTTCTACCAGTACCAATTTAGTTGCCGTTCTACCTTTTTTGCTGATCGGTGGCTTTATTTCTCTGCTGTTTAATGAATTAGTTCTCACCGTTAGCTTTGCGGTGGCAGCCTCAATTCTAGTAGCCATAACAGTTGTGCCAATGCTAACCTCGCGTTTACTGGCGATCCGAAAATCTAGTTCCATTGGGCGTTTTTGGCTACTCCAAGCATTCAATCGTCAATTTGAAGCTGCTACTAGACGCTACGGAATTATGCTCAAACAGGTTTTGCGACGGCGATTACTTGTAGTTGGGCTGACTTTTTTACTGCTGGGTGGCAGTACTATTCTAGTTGTCGGTCAAGTTCCCCAAGAGATTTTGCCTCGAATCGATACAGGGCAAGCGCAATTGCGCGCCCAATTTCCCCCAGGAACTCCTCTAGAAACAAACCGCCAAGTCATGGCAAAAGTGGATGAGATTTTACTAGCACAGCCAGAAACTGAGTATGTCTTTACTACATCTGGTGGCTTTTTGTTTGGTAGCAACACCAGCGAAAACCCCCTACGGGGTTCTAGTACGATCACTCTTCAGCCAGATACCGATGTTGAGGCTTATATCTCGCGGGTAGAAGCAGAATTAGATCGGCTCAACTTAGTTGATATTCGTCTGCGGCTTGCTCCTGGTGAAGTACGAGGTTTAATTTTAAACAACTCTCCAGTGCGCGGTGCAGATGTTGATGTAATCCTTCAGGGAGAGAATTCTCAGGTACTAGAACAAGCAGGACAGCAAGTATTAGATACTTTAGAACAACGAGCCACCTTATCTAGCTTTCGTCCCGATGCCGATCCTAGTCAACCTGAAATTCAAATTCGGCTAAACCGCGAACGCGCTGCGGATCTTAACTTAAATATTCAAGATATTGGCAATACTTTAGAAACGGCGATTACTGGTTCAGTACCTACCCAACTACAGCGGGGAAACCGCCTGGTAGATGTCAGAGTTGAGCTGGAGGAAGATGCAATTAGTCGTCCCGATCAACTAGAGCAAATTCCCTTATTTATCGATGATAGCGATCGCCTGATTCGTTTGGGAGATGTTACCCGCATTGAACAAGGACAAGCCCCTGGAGAAATTCAGCGCATTAACCAACGTCAGGTATTTTTAATTTCAGGTAGCCTCAATGAAGATGCTGATTTAGGAGCAGCCTTGACTGAATTGGAGCAAATTTTTCAAGAGATTGACTTGCCAGAAGGGGTCAGTCGCCTCCCAAGTGCTGCGGCGCAAAGCAATCAAGAAATTCAATCTTCTTTCGCTGTTTTGGGCGGACTAGCTGCATTTTTAGTTTTTGTCGTGATGGCTGTACAGTACAATTCTCTAATCGATCCGCTGGTAATTATGTTTACTCTGCCCCTGGCATTGGCGGGAGGTATTTGGGGACTATTTATTACCCAAACGGCGATCGGTATAACTGTGATTGTGGGAGCAGTTTTACTAGTGGGTATTGTAGTTAACAACGCGATTATTTTGGTAGAGTTAGCCAATCAAATTAGAGAGCGAGAACAATGCGATCGCACCACGGCGATTTTACAAGCTGCACCACAAAGATTGCGTCCTATTTTAATGACCACCATTACTACTGTAGTCGGGATGTTTCCTTTGGCATTAGGGTTAGGACAGGGGGGCGAGTTTCTGCAACCTTTAGGTATCGTTGTCTTTTCAGGATTAGCATTGGCAACGCTGCTAACTTTGTTTATTATTCCTTGTTTCTATATATTGCTACATAATTTGGTGGGCAGAATTTCAGGTAAAAAGCGATCGCTATCTAACCAGCAGAAAACTACACAAACCCTTACTCCTAAATAAATTAATACTATTGGTGATAAATTAAGGTATTACGCTGTTTGTCAATCGGTCTTTAGCTAAGAGCTATTAGCTCTTAATTAGTATTTTAATTTTTTCCCTATTTACACTTTAATTGTTTGTTGTCTATCAATTGATAACCTATTCCTCGAACTGTTGCAATTAAATCGCTGGCTAATTTTTTGCGTAAATAACCTACATAGACATCGACAATATTTGAGCCGGGATCGTAATTATATCCCCAGACGCGATCTAATAATTGTTCCCGACTCATTACTTGTCCTTTATGTCGGATAAACGTTTCTAAGAGTGTAAATTCTCGTTCGGAAAGTTCTACTGGTTGATGTTTGAAAGTTACTTGGCGAGTTAATAAATTAAGCGTCAAATTTTCGGTAGTTAAGCTCGTTTCATTTTTGATCGTAACTGGTTGAGAAGTACGCATCCGCAGACGAATTCGTGCCAGTAATTCTTCAAAGCGAAAGGGTTTGGTGATGTAATCATCTGCCCCACCTTCGAGTCCAGCTAGTTTATCTTGAATATCATCACGAGCTGTCAAAATAATAATCGATAAAGTCGCCCCTTGTCCCCTTAATTCTTCAAGGACAGCTAAGCCATCTTTCTCTGGAAGTCCTAAATCGAGCAACAGCAAATCGAAATTATCATCTAATGCCATGGAAAGCACTTCAATACCATTGGTGGCAATTGTAGTTATATACCCTTTAGCGCGTAATCCTTTTTCTAAAAAAGAAGCAATACGAGGTTCATCTTCAGCAATTAGAATTCGATTCATAGACTGAGCCAATAATAATAAATTTAATAATCGACTTAACTTATTAGTCTTTGCTTATTTAAAATCTATTGAAATCGATTTAAAGGCAAAATTAAGGTAAAAGTAGCTCCTTTGCCTATTTCGCCATTCGCTTCTACTTTTCCTCCATGAGCTTTGGCGATCGCCTGTACGATAGATAATCCTAAACCCTGTCCTTGAGAATGCCGACGATTATTAGCAGCGCGAGCAAAGCGTTGAAAAATTAATTCTCGGTCTTTGGCAGCAAAGCCTTCTCCCGTATCTTGAATCGAGAAAGACACACGATCGCGATCGCTTTTTGAACCTAAAATAATCCTATCGGTTTCTTCCGTATGTTGAACGGCATTTTGAGCCAGATTAATAATAGCTTGAGTTAGACGCTGGCGATCGCCCTGAAAATGACCACGACCTCGATTGTTTAATTGCCAGTTGCGTAGGGCTAATGTAGTTATTTTGCTATAAATTTCTTGGGTAAACAGAGCGATGTCAATTGTTTCTTCTTGCAAAAAATCAAATCGTTCGGCTTTTGCTAACAGAACCAAATTATTAACTAAACGACTCATGCGGTCTAATTCATCGAAGACAATAGCCAAAGTTTCCTCTTGTTCTTGAGGATCGTTGCCCATCAACTCTAAATGTCCGCGAATAATCGTAATCGGCGTTCGTAACTCATGACCAGCATCATTTAACAATTCTCGTTGACTGAGAAAAACTTTTTGTAACCGCTCCATCATTTGATTAAAGCGCTTGGTTAATTGAGCGATTTCTCCCGATCCTGTCACCGCAATTCGTTGTTCTAAATCGGACTCGTCAATCGAAGAAACAGTTTTACTGAGCTTTTGTAAAGGATTGAGTACTTTTTCTGAAGCAATCCAAGCTGCCAAAGCAGCGCAGAGCAAAACTATGACTAATATTCCCAGGGACATTCTAACTGCATCGAAAGCTTCTTTGACTTCTCCTGCGGTAAGATGGGCTGCTACTAAAATGCCTGTAACTTCTCCTCGAACAATTACAGGTTTAGTTAAATACAAGATTCTGCCGATTTCGGGATTTGAAGTTGTCCATTCTCCTTGAGTTGGTTGTTTAAATGTCAACCATTTTTGCATTAACGACGACTCTACTGCTAAGATATGTGGTCGCAATCGTGGATTAGAGCGATAAAATTGACCGTCGAGAATCGTAATTAAAAAAGTGTCATCTTCGGGAATTTTATAGTTTAAAAATTCTTCAAATAATTGAGCTAGTATTGCTTCGTTTGTGGTTTCAATTTGCGGAAATTGAGCTTGCTGAAAATTATCAAATACTTCTAACTCTTCAATCAGATCGTGACGCACTCTCAGGTTAACTTGAAACAAGATTAGGTGAGTAATCACAGGAACAGATAAAGCCAAAAAGCTGGTGATCAATGCCAGATACCAAGCCAAAATTCGCGTTCTCGCTTCCCAGAAAATATTTTGTTGGCGACTGGCAGCCTTCAGGTTTTGGTCAGACTTCAATTTGTTTTTGCCTCCTTAAAAAATATTATTTACTTAAAATTCCAAAGTAGTCCGAATCGTGCCGACTACAATTGAATCATTTTGGCTATTATGTTCGGGATTGAAAATCGTAAAAAATCCAGGGGTAACAGCAATGTCATCGGTTAGTTGCCAACGATAAAATGCTTCGAGATGATATGCTGTATCAGGATCTTCAAATTCTGCGCCTAAATTATTTTCCATCACTTTTGGTGGTTGCCCAAAAACTAAGCCTAATAAACTATCTTCTCGACCCCAATCAGTCACGCTCAACATAATTGTCCAAGTCAAAATATCCGCTTGAGGAGTATCGGGTAAATCTTGAGCAGAGGCTTGAATTTAACCCAATCGACCGCCTAAACTAATGTTAGGTTGGAGTAAAAAAGAGAACTCTGGGCCAACACCATGAGTGGTAACATCTTCGCTATTCTCAAAGGGATTTTCGGCTAATTCACTGCCTGTACCAGTCCCAACATTGTTAGAGGTGTAGTTATAGGTCAAACTTAAGTTCAGTCGATCGCTAGGAAGAAAGGTTAATTGAGTTATCGCAGCGTAAGGATTTTGCAGCAATCCTCGATCTGGTTCGTTTGCCTCGTTACTGACATAACCCAGCGTAAAATTAAATTTTTTGCCAAAATCGTGCGCTAGAGCGATCGCTGTCCCTTCTGCTTGTCTACGAATGGGATTTTCTCGTCCAAAAAGTGAAATTGCCCCATCACCACTACCACTAAATAGAGGATTGATAGCGGGAATTAAATCTCCCAAACCTCCACCCAGGGCATATAGGTTTAGCCTAGTATTTTTAGCGAGCAAAATTTCGTATTCTATTTCATCAATTTCTACTTCATTATCATCTGCACCATCAAATCCTAAGTTAGCCATATTCGTATCGGTTGTTTTGGCAAATTCTGGAATATTGCGTCCTTGAAGACGGATCTGTAATTCATCTTTGCCCGTAAAACTGGTGATAAAATCAAGACGCAAGCGATTTCCTAACGTCAAACTGGTATCATTTTCATCCTGCCAAACTTCGGCTACGGCTATAATTGCTTCTCCTTCTAGTTCTACTTGAGGAGCAAAGGATTGTTTTTCTAAAGTATTGACTCGACTTTCGAGTTGGTTAACTCTAGTTTTCAGCCCAATAAATTTAGGTTCAAAATCTTGTTGTAAACGATTGATGGTCGCGATATCTTGTCGATTTAATAAATTATTTGTTTGTTTAATATTATCGAGGCATTGATACAGTAATATGCCAAAATAATTGCGAGTAATCACGGGAGGTGATTGCTCTAAAATATTATTTGCTAAACATTGATAACGACTATTTAAGCCTTGCAAAGCCTGAAACTGCCAGCTATTCAAATTAACCTTATGAAGTTGTAATACGGCAGGAATTTGAGATTCATTTCTTGTTTGTTCAATTTCTTGAACTTGAGTCAAAGGTAAGGCGTTAACGCAAGTGGAATTGCTAATTATTAATGGCAAACTAATTAAAACAAATTTGAATAACTTCAAAACTAAACTAATTAAATTTTTATGGACTCTAATCGTTGTTCGCACAAATTGAGTAAAGCTTCCGTATAAGGGCGACGTTCGGGAAACTGATTACTAAGATAAATATGACGGACTAAAGTTAAAGTTGTATATGCCGTAATAGCGCGATTATCTTTTGCTTGTGTGAGCTGAAGAAATTCTTTTTCTAAGGCAATTTCTCGCTCTTGCAGAGCTTTTATATTACCAAAAGTTCTTAAACTATATTCGGTAATATGTGCAATAAAATTACCAATATCTAAACTGGGATTACCTTGACAATATAGATCGAGGTCTAGTAAGTAAAAGCGATCGCGATCGACGATAATTTGATCGAAATAAAAATCACGATGAATTCCATAAACGGGATATTCTGGTACGCTTGCTCCTAAAACACGGCATTTGGCTAAAATAGTTTTAATTCGTGATTCCCATTGAGGATAATCTTGCCAAACTAATGGTAATTTCGCTTCTAAAATTGCCAATTCATCCGCCATTGTATGAGAACGTTGAGGAGGTATATTTACTTGATGGAGTTTATGGGCAACCTGAGCAATTTTTTGACTAACAGCAACTCCTTTATTTGTAGTTAAATAATTAATTACTAATTCCCCAGGTACTTTTTTTTGTAGCCACATTTCCCACTCAGGAATAATGCCCACAGGTTCGGGTACGGAAATGTTGTCATCACTATGATTATCAAAGCCACTATGCCACAGTTGTTTTTGTAGTCCGTAACTTTTGATATCTGTTCCTTTGGCGCGGATTTTGCCAATTACAACTAGAGGATTTTTTCCCTGGAAACTATATTCAATTAAGCAACGTTTTTGGGGTTTATAACGAATTACCTTAATTTGAACGAGACTGAAAGCAAGATGCTGAGGAAATATTTCTTTGACTTTAAACGGACAAATAACATCTTGTAAAAAAGGCATTTGTGGATCTTGAGCAATATTAAATCGATCCGTAACTACACAATTCATCTTGGCTATTGGTGACAAGTTAAGGGACTACGTTGTTTGTCAATCGATTTTAAGCTATTAGCTTTTCCGACATTTTCGCTCAACTTTAACTTTTGAGAGAGCGTTAACTATTTATTTTCACGACTATTTAAATACGATAAATCATCTCTTTTTCATTAGGCTTATGATTATTTTGCATTCGATAAAGTTGGGCATAGCGTCCATTTTGAGCAATTAAATTTCTGGGACTTCCTTGTTCAATTATTCGTCCTTTTTCGAGATAAATAATGATATCTGCTTGGGTAGCTAATGCCAAATCGTGAGTAATTAAAAATGTCGTGCGTTGTTGGGCTAATCGTTGCAAAGCTTCAATTACAGCTTGCTCATTTTCGCGATCTAAACCCGTAGTCGGTTCGTCTAAAATCAAAATCGGAGTGCGACGAATTGCGGTGCGAGCGATCGCTAGTCGTTGACGTTGACCTCCAGATAGAGTTGCGCCTCTTTCCCCTAAAACGGTATCGTATCCTTGGGGTAAACTAGTGATAAAACTGTCGATATTCGCCAAACGAGCAGCAGCAACAATCTCTGCATCGTTAACATTGTCTATACCGTAGGCAATATTTTCTTTGACCGTAGCAGCAAAAAGCAGACTTTCTTGTAATACTACACTCATCTGCGATCGCAAAGAAGCAATGGTATAGTTGCGAATATTTTCTCCATCAATCAGGATGCTTCCCGATGTAGGATCGTAAAGACGCAGCAGCAAACTCATCAAGGTTGATTTACCGCTGCCCGAAACTCCCGAAATTGCTACTAATTGTCCTGGTTTAATCGCTAAATTAATGCGATCGAGCAATTTTTGTCCCGACTCATAGGCAAAACTGACATTTTGAAAGGTAACTTCTCCGCGAAATACAGGTGCAATCTTTGCCTGGGGTGAATCTTGAATATCGGGGGTTTGCTGTAAAATATTTAAAATTCGCTCTCCAGAGGCAGCAGCTTTTGCCAAACGCCCCGTATATTTAGCAAAATTTTGCACGGGTTTAAAGGCATTTTTGAGATAGGTGAGAAAAACAATTACATCACCGGCAGTCAAAGCATCTCGCAAGACTAACCAAGAACCATACCACAGCACGATCGCCATACCCAAGGCAATTACCCCATCTACCGTTCGTTCCAAACTAGCCGATAAACGTTGAGTTTCGACGCTTTTAGACAAACTAGCCTTATTTTGCCGTGAAAATATCTGAGCAAACGCATTTTCTAAGGAAAGAGCCTGAATCAGTTCAATTGCACCAATAGATTCGGCGGCGGTAGCTGCGACTAAGCCTTCTTGCTTGCGTTGTTTGATTGAAGACTCCCGAATTCTTTGACTAAGGCGGTTAGCAGCAAAAGCAAATAGGGGCAGTGTCACCAAAGAAAGCAAGGTTAAATCGCGATCGAGCCAAAACATGGCTGCGATCGTTCCCAACAAAGTTAAAATGCTGATGACTAATGGTAAGGCAGCCGTCAACAAAATTTCCTGAAGGCGGTTAGCATCACTACTAATTCGCACGATTAGATCGCCACTTCTGGCTTTGGTGTGATAAGCCAGAGAAAGCTGCTGCAAATGACAGTACAGGCGATCGCGCACTTGAATCATGACGCGACTGCCGACAATTGCCAGAGATACCGTACTCCAATAGGCAGCTAATGCCCGTAATGCCGTCAGGGCTAAAATCGCTCCCGCACAGAGGGTTAATAACCAAATGGGTTCGAGTTGGGCTAAAATAGGATTAGGAAGCCGATTATCGCTTAAAACATAATCAAAAACGAATTTAAGCGGTAATGGTTCGAGGATGCGTAAAGTCACATCTGCCACCATTGCCAAACTTGCTAGAATTAGCAAAGACTTTTGTTGACGAAGATAAGGAGAGAAACGACGTAATACTTCTGCCAAAATCGGTAGTGCCTGATTTAGCGATCGCTGTTTCATCATGTTACCTCCGTAGTCTGTCGCTGCTTTTGAGTAGCAAACCACAAGATTTTTTCAACTACTCGTTCCCAAGTATGATGCTGTAAGATTTTGCCGCGGGCTGAATCTCCTAAACGACGACGCAGTAAAGGCGATCGCCATAATTGCTCTAAAGCATCTGCTAATGCCGTCGCATCTCCAGGGGGAACTAATAAACCATTTACCCCATCGTCAATAATTTGACTAATTTGACCGATGTTACTGGCGACAACTGGCAATCCTGCTGCCATATATTCATAAACTTTCAGGGGCGAAAAATAAAAGTCTTCACTGGGCGGATAGGGAGCTACTGCAACATCCATTTGCGCTAACCAATGAGGGACAGTTTGGGGAGAAACAGCACCCGTAAAATCCACCGCCGACTCGAGCTTTCTAGTGGCAATTTCTTGGCTTAGGCGATCGCGTTCTTTCCCATCTCCGACAAGTAACAGGCGCGCTTGGGGATAGTTGCGCTGAAAACGAGCAAAAGCATCAATTAAAATAGGCAATCCATGCCAGGGTTTTAACGAACCGACAAACCCCACCGTAAATTGAGAAGTCGAAAGTATGTATATTTTGAGCGGATAAATTGTGCTCAAACCGTTGCGGATTAACTCCATTAGGAACTACCTGAATTTTGTCGGTATCTGTCACATATTGACTCACATAATCTTTGATTTCACGGGAAACGGCGATAATTGTCGTGGCTGCTTGAAAAACTCTTTTGGCGATCGCTTCAGCTTGTTCTCGATCTACTAAACCTCGATGTTTATCCTGTTCTAAAATCAAAGGGGCATTCACTTCTAAAATTCCTGGAATCCCCATCTTGCGGGCGTATTCCATGCCACTGTAACTCCAGAGAGAATAACGCTCGTAAACAAAATCAAAAGGTTGAGTCAGAGTTAACTCTAATTCTAAATCGGGATTTATCGAGCGGGCGACTCGTTCTCTGACGGCTAGCTCTACTTTAGGGATAGTAGGAAGCTGATAGACTTTGACTTTTTGGAAATCTGGGGGGATTTCTTCGCCCAAACGGGTGGTAAATAAACAAACTTGGACATTTTTGTGCAATAAAGAGCGAATAACTTCCTGTACGTGAATCGAACATCCTTTTTGTCCGAATACAGGAATCCCAGGATCGACACAAACATAAGCAGCTCTCAAAATTAATATCTCCTCATTAAATGTAGTATTGAATTAAAAAGCTAAGAGCTACGAAAAGAAACATTTTGTAGGTTATACATCAAATCACCAACGCCTAAGTGAGAATTAGGATTGTTTGGTTTTGAGGCGACTCGGAAAAGTTGACGTAATGATGCTGCATTAGCGTGAATATTAAACTCTGATTCCATTAGTTTTCGCGCTTCAGTGGCAAATTTGACTCTTAAATAGGAATTATCTAGAAGTTTTCGCAACGCTAAAGCTAAAGCATCTGCATCCTTTTGAGGAACAATAAATCCAGTCTGTTCGTGACGAATTAATTCGGGAATTCCCGTGACATCAGTTCCCACACAAGGCGTACCTAAAGCCATTGCTTCTAATAGTACTGTCGGTAATCCATCGCGGTTGCCATCCTTGCCGATAATATAGGGCGCAGCAAAAACCGCAGCTTGTTGCACCAGCTCAAATACTTCATTTTGTGGACGCGCCCCCACAAGACATACTTGCTCTACTAAGCCCAGTGCCTCAATTTGGGTGTTTAATTGTCCGGCTAATTCGCCAGTACCGACGATTTGACATTGAAAATCACCACCCCACTGCTTGAGCAAATTACAAGCCTCAATCAAAATCGAAAGTCCTTTTTTTTCTACCAAGCGTCCTACAGAAATGATTAGTGGCGGGCGATTTTCGGGGGAGACATAAGTAAACCGATCTAAATCTAAACCATTATAAATGCGCTGTACACCATGGGCTACACTACCGTAAACTTGCTTGAGATACCGACGATTATAGTCACTCACCGTAACCACAACAGCACTATCGGCGATCTTGCGCGTCATATCTTCAGGAATGACACTATCGTGGAAAATGTCTTTCGCATGGGCGGTAAAAGTATAGGAAATATCGGCAAAATGGGCTGCTAAACGGGCAACACTGGTAGCCACCGAACCAAAATGAGCGTGTAAATGGGTGATTTGTCGCAAACATACTTCTCGTGCTAACCAGGCAGCTTGATAAACAACGCTAGCGCGTTCTCCAGCAGCAAACCCTAGCTTACGCCAAAAATCGGGAATAACCAGCGCAACTTCTTGTAATTCTGCCCAAAAATAACTCGCTGGAGTGGGAGACAAACTATTAAGGGAATCACTCACTCGCCCTTGAGTTGGCTTGCGAATATAGGTAACAGAAGCCCGCACTTTAGCAATAATATTCTGAAAATGACTATCACAGGTAGGACGCAGGGCAAAAATATCAATATCCAACCCTGCGGCTTCATGGGCTAAAATTTCGTTGACCACAAAAGTTTCACAATAGCGGGGATAGCGTTTGAGAACATAGCCTACTTTGATTAATTGTTGTTTCACGTTTTTCTATTTACTATTTACTACAGACGACACGTAATTGGGCGATTCTTCCAGGATTTCAGCTAAAAATTGCGGAATACGTTCCAATCCTCGAAAATCTAATTTTTGCCGAATTTTGGGAGTCGATTTTTCTTGACGCAACCATGCACTTAAAGATTCAGGACTCAATCTTTCGGGATGTAGCATATCTATCAATCCCAATTCCTGTAAAAGTTGCACTCGGATTAGCTGTTCTCGTCGCGGTTTAATTCTTGGTACGATTAACGCCCGTTTTTCAAAGGAGAGAATTTCACACGTGGTGTTGTATCCTCCCATCGAAATTACCCAATCAGCCCGTTCTAATAACAGTGTGGGTTCGGCAACATATTCTAATACCTGCAAGTCAGACCGCTTGTCTGTATAAGCTTGAATTTGCTGGCGCGTCTTTTGGGGCATCATTGGCCCTGTGATGATAACTCCCTGAGTATCTTGAGGAAACTCGCTTTGAGCAAAGGCTTTAGCTAATTCTCCTCCATCTTGCCCACCTCCCACCATACATAAAGCTAAACGTCCAGGTGGTAAGTTAAAAGTTGGTTGCAAGTGTTCCTGCGTCACAAATTGGAGTGCAGAACGTCGGTCGAGATAGCCTGTATAGCGAAATTTGGCGGTAACATCGGCACTCAAACCGTATTCTTGAATTGAATTATAGACTCGAGGATCGCCATAAACCCATACAGCATCGTAATAACGGCGAATGGTATCTTGATAATTATTTTGTTTCCAGCTGCGCCGAATTACCTTGGGTTCGTCTAAAACATCACGTAAACCGAGAACGCATCGGGTATTTGTCTCGTTTCGTAAGTAGTGTAGAGTAGCATTGAGTTCTCCCATTGCTCCCCTGGGTACATTATCGACAATCAAAACATCGGGTTTAAAGGTTTGTACTGTAGTGTGAATAATTTGCGATCGCAAATTAATAATTTCCTTTAAAGATAGATCCAATCGTCTTGCCTGATACTGTCCATCTGTGCTTTTATGTAGAGCGGGAAGAGTTAAGTAATCGATACCAGGAGGTATTTGAAACTGATTTGCATCCCCCATGCCACTAATCATCAAAATATCCGCATTAATAGCGGAGATGGCCAAGGTTTGAGCAATTAAGAGATTACGTCGCTTGTGTCCCAATCCCATCGTGTCGTGAGAATAGAGAATAATCCGCCACTTACGCTGCTGAGAATACTGCTGTGGAAAAATTTTAGGAGACTTGAGCTTATTCGATTTGTGAGGTTGCAGACTCGGCATTTTCGTTACATGGTGATTAGTAGTTGAGCCTCGTAAATAAGGAATAGCAATAGCCATAATTTCTCCTCCGCAAAGCGCGATCGAACATTATCTGGGTGTTATTTAGTAAAATCTTCTAGACTTACTTTATATTGCTCTAGCGAATTAGCCTTGATTAAACAGATGCAATTTAAAATGCCGAAAACATTATCTATAAATTAAATAAGTATTTAATAAAAGGTTAATTACACTTTTCAGTATGAAAAATAACCATGAAGCATCAATGAAAAATTGATGAGAAAGTTTTCATGAATCTTGGCGGTTACCAAAGTTGAGTCAAGATAAAAGCATTACTATGAGGAATAAAAAGAAGGCGATCGCCTTTCTAAAAAGTCTCGTTATATTCCCAGGCGATCGCGACTAATTAGATAGGTTTCTGCCCTGTTAAACCAATTTCTCCATAAGATAGTTCGAGAGTGTGGCTATATTGAGCGCGCAGAAAAGCCCAATAACCTATTGGATATCCAGAGTCTTTCGGTTCTTCAATAAGTACATCTTCAAGACGCGCTCTTTCACATAAGATATCCATCGATTCGCGACTCTTGCAACCAACACCCAGATGTGCCAATAAAGATAAAAGATGTACAGAAACGGTTTGAATTAAGACAATTACAAAAAGTCGAGTATTGTCAGTGAGCCAAACTACGGCAACACTTGCTGCATCAATACGTCGATGAACAACCTGCATCCCTGCATAAGTCGAATAGAATTCGATACTTCGCTCTATATTTGAAACAAGAGCGATGTGAGTGAGTCCGAAATTATGTGATACATAACGCGCATAATGCATACATATCAATCATTGTCAATCTTACAAGACGTTAATCAATAAGTTAAGCTTTGTCCAGGTATCAAAAAAGCGATCGCATTTGCTGTCAAGCTATTGGGATTGATTGATAATTCTTGAAAATTAAAGCCTAGTTCAATTAAATAAATTATCTAAAATTAAATTATGCTCCATACTTTTTGCTTGATCCCCCAACTAATGGCATGAAGCAATCCTATTAAGGCTAGACTCAACACAATTCCACACAAAAGTGCTGCAAGCGGTTCCCAAAGCCACCAAATTCATTCAAATCAATTTTTCCTGGAGGTAAAGCTTTGCGTTTCGGGCAATGGCTGGGTTTAATCGCCCTCATAATTTCTCTTTACATTCTGTGGCAAATTCGGCAAATCGTTCTGCTGCTATTTGCTGCGGTTATTTTGGCAACAGTCTTAAACCGAGTCGTGCGACGATTACAGAGATCGCGCGTCAAACGAGGATTTGCCATTGCTATTACAATTATTATTCTCCTGGCAGTCATCATTAGCTTTTTTGCGCTGATTGTACCGAGTATTGTTGAACAGTTACAACAATTAGTTGATATTGTGCCACAAGTATCCCAAAGACTAACTACTTGGTTTGAGTGGCTGCAATCTGTAATTCCTGGCTCAATGTTAGAACAATTCCAAGAGTTTAAAGGTTTAGAAAATCTCACTCAACAAGTACAAACATGGCTCTCGCGATTGCTAAACAACTTTTTTGTTTTGCTGAATAACTCTTTTAGTGTTGTCGTGAGCATCTTGCTGTTTCTGGTTCTAACCATCATGCTCTTAGCAAATCCTGCTCAATACCGACGCATTTTTATCTTGGCTTTTCCTGCCTTTTACCGCAGGCGGGTTGATGAGATTCTTGGCGAGTGCGAAGCTGCGTTGGTTGGCTGGATTAAAGGTACACTAATCGCTATGGCTGTTATCGCCTTGGTGTCTTTTATTGGGTTGTCAATCTTGGGAGTTCCACTGCCTTTTGTTAACGCGACGTTGGCAGGTTTATTAGAATTTATTCCCAATCTCGGGCCAACCTTGAGCGTCATACCACCGGCACTGCTTGCCTTGCTCGATGCCCCTTGGAAATCTCTGGCAGTAATATTGCTTTACCTCGCGATTCAGCAGTTTGAAAGCCTAGTTTTAGTGCCTCTGCTTATGAAACAAGAGGCAGATCTGTTGCCAGTATTTACAATCTTGGCAGTTGTGGTTTTTTCTAGCTTGTTCGGATTCTTGGGTTTATTTCTCGCTATTCCTCTATTGATTGTGGTGCAGATTTGGCTCAAAGAAGCTTTAGTTAAAGATATTCTCAACAAATGGAATTCAAATAGAACTAACAATTCAAATTAGAATTTTTGCAATTAGTTTTTTCTGTAATCAGACTAACTATAATGCTTCTATAATGCTTCAAAAGTCAATTTGACCGCTCAATTACAGAGCCGCGTCCTCTGGTGTAAACTTGCGTAAACTCGGCACCGAGTAGAAGAATTTGAGCCGAAAAAAAGACCCAAATCAAGACGATAACTAAAGAGCTGGCTGCGCCATAACTAGAACCGATGCTGCTATTACCGAGATATAAGCCAATTAAAAACTTGCCAATCGTAAATAATAAAGCAGAGGTAGTGGCTCCAATCCAAATATTGCTCCAAGCAATATTAATATCGGGCAGCACCTTATAAAGTAAAGCAAATAACAGCGTTGTTCCCCCAAAAGAAAAGATCAAATTGAGTATCTGCCCCAGTTGAATCCATTGTGGAATATAGATGTCCAAAAAAATTAGCGATCGCAGCAAGTACAGCACTAAAAATCAGGGAAACTAGTAACAAAAAACCAATAATTAACAACGGCGCGAGCGAGAAAATTGTATAAAAAGCGATTCCCGCAGCCCATAGCGACACTTTATCTTGTTGCCACTCGATAGCCGTATTCTTAAACAGTACCCAAATCGTTTTTAGTTGCATTTCTAATCGGGCAATAATCTATAAATACTTTTTTAATTACTATTTATAGAACAAATGCGACAAACCGCGATCGCCCAAGGGGTTACTACAGCAGCAGGAGTAGATAGTAACACTCTAGTACGGATACGGATAGAACTGGCATTAAACCGTTCAGTCGCCAAGCAGTAGAAATATTTAGCTCGTACTAATAATCCACAAGTTGTTATACCTGTGGATTATGTCTGATAAAAGCGATCGCCAGAAAACGATTACTAACTTATACTAACTCTTATAGAGATTCGGGGAATGAGAATGACTTCCAACCATTGGCTGAGAAGCTCGCCGAGCGCATCGCAACTATATAAATATAAACCATAGCTAAATCTCTTTGATTTAACAAAGCTAATAGCTAACCGCTTTGTGGTTTAATCGTTTGAGTAAGTAAATTGTTTGTCGGCAGTTTGTTTTCTAGAAATGGTTTTACTGTTCAGTACGCGCTCTAAGATCCTTTCTACTAAAGCAGCAAACATAGGATCACCACGGTGACGAGGACGAGACAGAGGAACAGGTATATCTAACTCCACTCCACCTGCTTCTAATAAGACAACGCGATCAGCTAGTGTTACTGCTTCTTCAACATCATGGGTGATTAGTAAGGTCGTGAATTGTTGTGACTGCCACAGATGCTCGATTAAACGCTGCATTTCTATACGGGTTAGGGCATCGAGCGCACCTAAAGGTTCGTCTAACAGGAGTAAGCGCGGTTGACTGACTAAGGCTCGTGCTAAGGCAACTCGTTGACGCTGTCCGCCAGAAAGTGTAGCAATCCAGTCATTGGCGCGATCGCCTAAACCAACCTGTTCTAACGCCCACCTAGCCCTGGGTTTCCAATTACCCCGTAGTCCTAAGCCAACGTTGTCTAAAACTCGTTTCCAAAGCAATAACCGCTCATCCTGAAACATCATGCGTGCGGACTGGTTTAACTTGCCTAAAGGTTCTCCCTCAATTAATACGCCTCCACTGGTGGGAATCTCTAACCCAGCAATTAGTCTTAACAGGGTACTTTTGCCACAGCCACTGCGTCCGACGATCGCCACAAATTCTCCAGGGGCAACTTCTAAATCTAATTTTTGTAAAACCTTTTGTTTGCCAAAGGCTTTAGTTAACTCTAAAATTTTGAGGTCTGTTCCTTGTGTAGTCGATTTCATAAGCCGTTTGGTAATTAAAATTGATAACTGGGATGCCATTGCAGCAATTTCGTTTCTAGTAGACGAGCGATCGCATCTGCTAATTTTCCTAACAAAGCGTACAATAAGATGGCGAACACCACTACATCCGTTTGCATAAATTCGCGAGCATTCATTGCCAGGTAGCCAATTCCCGAGTTAGCGGCGATCGTTTCTGCCACAATCAATGTCAGCCACATAATTCCTAAAGCAAAACGCACGCCCACCAAAATCGACGGTAATGCACCAGGAAGAATAATTTGCCAAAACAGCTCCCAGAATGAGAGTCCATAAATCTTGCCCATTTCTAACAAACCCCGATCAATAGTACGAATTCCCAGATAGGTATTGATGTAGATGGGAAATAAAACCCCGATCGCTACTAAAAAAACTCTGCCAGCATCACCTATACCAAACCAGAGAATTACTAAGGGAATCATCGCTAGATGGGGAATGTTGCGTAACATCTGTATCGAGGTATCTAATAAAAGTTCCGACCAACGAAAGACACCGTTTAATAAACCTAAAACAAAGCCGATTAAACCGCCGATAATAAAACCCCACATCGCCCGCACCGCACTGACATAAATATGTTTGTACAATTCACCTGTGCTAGCTAAATGAATACCTGCTCTTGCTACAGCTATAGGTGTAGGCAAAACCTTAGTAGAAATCCAACCTATCTGCGCCAATACTTGCCAAACCAAAATCAGCAGAATTGGTACTATCCAAGGAGAAAGTAAATTTATTTGTTTCTTATTTAAAATCTTATTCATCTGCAAAAAGTTAAAAGTTAAAAGTTAAAAATAACTTTCTGTTTGACTAGCTAAAAGCTAAGAGCGCAGCGCGTACGCAAGGGGCTGTCCTAAAGCACTAGCTCCGCGTCGTCCTTTAGGACTGGCAAATCGAAGATTTGCGCAGCTAAGAGCGAAGCTCCTTAATCCACAGTGGTTGCTGTTTGACCCTTAAGTTCCTGCTGGGAAAAATTATTATTCGCTACAATTTCACCAAACGGACTAAACATTACCTGCTGCTGGAGTGCTGGCAGATTTTCTAGCGGTAAACGAGGGAATAACAATTCTGCTACACGATATGCCTCTTCTAGATGGGGATAGCCAGATAAGATAAAAGTCTCGATTCCCAAGTCGGCATACTCTGACATTCTTGCTACTACTGTATCTGGATCTCCTACTAGGGCAGTTCCTGCCCCGCCTCTAACCAAACCAATACCAGCCCACAAATTAGGACTAATTTCTAACGCTTCACGCTTGCCGAGGTGCAGTTGACTCATGCGCTTTTGTCCTTCCGAGTCCATGCGAGAATAAACTTTTTGAGCAGTGGCGATCGCGTCTTCGTCTACATATTTAATTAATCGATTAGCTGCATCCCAAGCTTCGCTTTCGGTTTCCCGCACGATAACGTGCAAACGAATCCCAAAGCGCAACTTCCGTCCCTCTACTTCTGCCAGACGGCGCACCTGGGCAATCTTTTGAGCTACTTGTTGTGGAGGTTCTCCCCAGGTTAAATAGACATCTACGTGTTTGGCTGCAATCCGTTGGGCGATCGCCGAAGAACCGCCAAACCACAAAGGCGGATAGGGTTTCTGTACTGGAGAAAACATCAATTTGCCACCGCAAATGCTGAGGTAATCGCCTAGAAAATTAGTTTCTTCTTCACTAGTAAGCGATCGCCAGGTAGTGAGAAATTCATCTGTTAGTCGATAACGTTCTTGATGTCCCAGGTGTAATCCATCTCCTGCTAACTCGACCGGATCGCCACCCGTCACGACGTTAATCAGTAAGCGTCCGCCAGACAAGCGATCGAAGGTAGCAGCCATACGTGCAGCAACTCCTGGCAAAACTAAACCTGGACGCACCGCCACCAAAAAGCGCATCTGTTGTGTCTGCGCCATTAGAGTTGAGGCAACAATCCAGGCATCTTCGCAGGAACGCCCCGTAGGTAGTAATGCGCCAGTATAGCCTAAGCGATCGACAGCTTGAGCGATTTGTGTCAGATAGGTGATATCGGTTGAGCGTCCGCCGATTCCAGTACCTAAATAACGACCATCTCCATAGGAATACAGGCTGATAAAGTTGCACTTAATCCCAAGCTAAGGGCAAACAGAAGCGAACCAGGTCGAAGGTAGGCACGCTTCAAAGTTTGGTAGCTACCGTTAGTAGGATAGCTTGAAATAGTTTTGAGAAATGATTTTGAGCAAAAAACCACAATTTAACCCTCTTTTTTTTTGAGAGTGGAACTAGATTGTTTAGAAAATTCGTATTGCTATATTAAAGCACAAATTATTTTAAAATGGTTTCAAAATAATTTAAAATTCATTTAAATTTTATTTACAATTCAAAAAGAGGCCAATTTCTCTTTAGAGGAGTCTAAAACAATGAAGTCAGAAGTCAGAAGTCAGATACTTACCAACAAGAAGCGATCGCGCAACATAAAGGCTATGAATATTCTCGCTAGAATACTTTTGAAAGCTAAAATCAAAAATTATGAGCCAAAAAACCAATCGACGTAACTTCCTCATAAGTAGCGTAGCAGCAGCAACTGCTATTGGTAGCGAAGCTTTAACAAAAAAACCAACCCGCGCCTCTTCATCGACAATTAAATCTATGCCAGAAAGAATATTAGGCAAGACCCAAATTAATTTACCAGTTTTGGGCTTGGGTGGAGCTGGGCAAACTCCCATTTCCCATGAAGAGCAAGAAGTTGAAGCTATCGCTTTAATTGAGAAAGCTTTAACATTAGGCATCAAATATTACGATACCGCAGCCAGCTATGGGCCTTCAGAGGAACGCTTTGGTAAAGTTTTACCGACCTATCGCGATCGCATTTATCTCAACAGTAAAACCGCAGCAAGAGATTACGATGGTGCTTGGCGGGAATTAGAGCGTTCGTTAAAACGTCTTAAGACAGATTATCTTAATTCTTGGCAATTACACCACGTTTCCTTCACCGATGAATTAGATACCATTTTTAGCGACAGAGGCGCAATCAAAGCTGTTGAAGAAGCCAAAGAGCAAGGATTGATCAAATTTTCGGGAATTACAGGACATCACGAACCAGAAGTTATTGCCGAGGGGTTGCGTCGCTACGATTTTGATACGACTTTGATCTCTCTCAATGCTGCCGATGTTCATCATCCCCGCCCATTTTCCCGTACCGTCTTGCCAGTAGCACGAGAAAAAAATGTTGGTACGATCGCTATGAAAGTTCCTGCATACGGTAGATTATTACAACCTGGTATCTTATCCAGTATGGAACAAGCTATGGGGTATAGCCTCTCTTTACCTGGAGTACATTGTTGCATCATAGCTGCCGAAAATCCCGAACAACTAGAATCTAATGTTGCCGTAGCGCGCAATTACACTCCTTTAGACACAGCACAAATGACCCAAATAGAACAATTAACTGCCAACGCTGGAGAAGATGGCGCATTCTTTCGTCAATGGACTTAAAATACCAGACACTCATGCTGACTTACTTAATGCCTGCTATTTTGTTTATTTAAACACATCTAAATTCAATTCTTGGGGTACTCCCATCCAAGAAGCATAATCGGTGTGGTCTTTGAGATCATTACCTGTAAGTGGATGAATCAATATTGTCAGATCATTTCTGTTTAAGGCTAACCAGGTTAACAAATCTGTATGATTGCTGCGATCAAAGGCTAATTGACAACTCCAACTCGGATGAGGGCCAATAGGTCTATGGTGCATCCGTCCCACTATTAGTGAAAACCTTTTTCCTGCTTCTTCACACAATACTTTTGCTTGTTCGACAGTGAATTCATCAAAGTAAACGTGGGCGTGATATTTTTCAATCGAACTGATGTTTTGAAATTCCATTTCTAATTCTTCTCTAAAAAAGCGATCTCTTTCTTCTAAAAGCCAGATTATATAAGGATGGAAAGTAAAAGCGATCGCCTTAACTTTATCTCTTTTCTTTAATTTAAGTCTAGTCAATAATGCAGATATCTCCCAGCAAAAAAAGCTTGGTTTGGGGATTAAGCTTCTCAGTATCATTAATAGCGATCGCCAAATTTCTTGCTCAAAAACCAAGTCCTCAGTTTATCAAAGCCGAGCGCCAGCCTAATAAACATAAGAAAAACAGTTATTTCTTGCTTCTTCTCCTCGCTCAGGATGACAACAGTTTTTTAAGTGGCGATCGCGATTACGGTAACTGAAGGTTGGCGGGGTGGAATTATTATTCCTTCTAACTAATTCTTGAGCGATCGCCACTTAAACGATTACTAACTTTTACTAACTCTTGTAGAGATTCTTTGAGTCGTTGATCGCTCTCTTGGTCGAGTTGAACTGCCCCATCTGATTGCAGTTGAATTTGTTTGTCTACTAAATTGATAATTTATTTGCATTTAAAAGATGCGACCAAAGAATCATTATCTTTTAGTAATCGTTCAAGTTGTTCAGATGCTGTTAATTGTTGACGGACATGAAAATCGATAAACAGACTAACTATCTCCGCTATTACTGAGCGAATTCGCTCTGGTGATTGAGTAGTCGGAAGATCTAAAGCAGTAACTTTCAAAGTAGAATCGAGGCGATCGACAATAGAAAAATGATTTGCTCCCTCTAACAAAACCAAATAAGCATCACCTTGTTCTCTAGAAATAGCTTCTTCAAATGTACGTACAACAGGAGTTGCTGCGGTTTGCCATTCATCAATGCCATAGATACGGCTGTTATTAGCAATCACTCCATCGCAAGTGCCTCCAATTAACAACATTGGTGCAGAAGAAGGCAAAGCTAAAATAGTAGCTCGATTGTAACCTAATTGTATTGGAGCAGCAGAGTGAGCTCCATAACTAAAAGCAGCAGCTACTTGGCTAAAAAGTTGAGTGTTAGCATTTTCTAAAGCTATCCTACCACCAGCCGAATGTCCGCCTAAAATAATCTTTTGCAGATCTAACAAACCTGCTAGTACGCCAAATGTGTTTAAATGCTCTAATTCAGCTAAAAGTGTAGGTAAAGCTGAAGCACTGGGAATAGTACCGTAAACATCCGGTGAAAGCGCAGCAAAATTAACACCAGGAGTAAGTGAAATGTTCCCAGGAATATTTTCCGCTAGCCAGTTGAACAAAACTATTACTAATCCACGAGCAGCCAACTTTAAAGCCAACCATTCGTACATTGCTAAATTACAATTGATACCACTGAAGAAAATTACTACGGGAAAAGGAGCTTCAGCTCGATTAGCAGGATAGTCAGAGAATGTCTGCTGACTATTTGGAGTTAGTGCGGGATAGAATACTTAATTTGTATTGTATCGTATGGTGGTTGAGCATTTTCGACTTTAGTGGCTTTCCAAAAAGCTTGAACAATCATTTATTTATATATTAAGCTGCATCGATCATTATAATTTCCCCTTGATGTGGATATGTAGATAGTTAAAAAATACGTCATTAGTAGGAATAAAACCAGCTTGGAAATATAATGTTCACTCAGCTTACGGCTAGTTGTTACCGAGTGTTTTGGCTCAGTAACTCCTGAGTGCCATAGAAAAAATATCTAAAGTATTTAAACCAAAGTGTTTAACAATTAACTTTAATTTTGTTGTCTAACCTCAGAATTAATTTATCAGTATTTCGTGACTCCACTTGATGACTTTTTATAGATGTTTCAGTCAAGGTTGAGTTGATAAAACTAAATATGTAAATGTTACTAAAAAAAAAATCATGAGTGACTATGTTCCCGTAAGCTGCGAACTACAAGATCGCCTCGAAGCTACAGCAATACTAAAAAAAGAATGTTATTTGACTTATTTAGATGAAAACAATAAATTGAGCGAAATACAGGGTCAAATAGTAGATATTTATGCTGCCGACGGTGCGGACTGGTGCAAATTAAGCGGCGATCACGTAATCCGTCTCGATCGCATCGAAGCCTTTGAGACTCGATAAGGTTATGCAATAAAAGTTTACTCAGTTATCAAACTGAAATCCATACTTAACAACATATACATATGCAGTGTTCTGGCAACGCATTTGGTCCCCATATCTGGCTGGGCTGCCTGGGCTTGGTTTATTCATCAAATGTTCATGCCCACTGCGATTTAGGTCATAGGGTAATTCCTGTGGAGGGGATATTTTGGTAAGCGTAGTATATTTACTGGTAAAACGAAATAATTATTCATCTTTGATAAAGCGTCCAAGATAACATTTCCTTTTGTCGTAGAAAAACAACTCCAGTTCAAATTCTTTGCCAAAGATCGCTCAAGAGTCGATTTACCTGCATGAGAAGTCCCGCCAATCAGAATTACTCTCGTTTTATTGATTGATTTATTCATAAACCTAATTCTGGTATTCTCGGACAAAAATTTTATTCCTGTTGTGAAATATTTAGGATTGAGTCCTGTATTGATAGACGCATTGTCAATCAAATAGCAGCAGACGCGAGCGCATTCTTAATCTTTTGACTCTATAGCTAACTAGAAAGTTTAAACTAAATATAAAACAACAAGTGAATTAATCATGAGTAAAGTAACTCATCTTAGAATTGGAGAACTAGCAAAACAAACGGGTCTGGCTGTAGGAAATATACGTTACTACAGCGATTTAGGACTGCTCCAACCGGTGCAAAGAGGAGACAACGGCTATCGCTATTATAGTTTTGATGCCAGTCAACAAATAGAATTTATCAAAAAAGCCCAGACTTTAGGATTTACTCTTGAAGAAATTAAACAGATTCTCGATGTCAGAGATCGAGGTGAAAAACCTTGTAGCTTAGTACAAAGTCTACTAGATAATAAAATTGAGCAACTTCAAATCAAAATTAAGCAAATGACCTTGTTTAAAGCGGAATTAGAAGAGTATCGCACTGCTTGGACAAATAATCCTCATCTCGAATCAAAGCCTCTTGAAGTTTGTCCCCTAATTTCTAGTGTGTCTTTGCATTCTGCACCATCAAAATAATGACTAGAAAAATAGTTAAATATTCTATCTTGGCGATCGCAATCCACTTAACCGCATTTTTACCGCCAAAGCGATCGCCATTTTTCAATTCTTTAATTCATTCTGATTTAATAATCTCATGGCAAGATTAAGAAGTATGTTGACAAGCAGATAGCTAATAGTCAGGAATGAGAATTTTGCTAGTTGAAGACGAACCAGATTTAGGGGCTGCGATTAAGCAGAGTTTGAATCACCACAATCACGTCGTAGATTGGGCATTAGATGGTCTTGACGCTTGGGAATACCTGGCAGATGGACTTAGAGAATATCATCTGGGAATTTTTGACTGGCTAGTACCTAGTTTATCAGGATTAGAATTAATCAAACGGCTCAGAAAAAAGCAACAATCCTTACCGATTTTGATGTTGACAGCTAGAGACAGCATGGAAGATAAAATAGCTGGCTTAGATGCTGGGGCAGATGATTATTTAGTCAAACCTTTTAATATGCCTGAACTGTTAGCAAGATTGAGGGCATTACAAAGACGAAATCCTCAATTACAGCCCCGACGATTACAGGTGGGCAATCTCAGTTTGGATTATGGGAATAATACCTTTTGGCTCAACTCAGCAGCAAAAGAACAGAAAGTTCTGTTAACCAAAAAAGAATTTCAGTTGTTGGAGTATTTTATGCAGCATCCTAATCAAATTGTTACTAGCGATCGCCTATTGGATCAATTATGGGAATTTGGTGCTGAACCACCGAGTAATGTAGTAGCTGCACAAATTAGTTTGCTGCGACGCAAGCTTACTAAGTATGGTTGCGCTGAAATGTTAGAAACGGTTTATGGATTGGGTTATCGTTTCCAGCACCCAAAGGCGTAATCGGGAGTTTTTGAGCTAACCTTTAAATGTGAAGCAAAACCGACTTTTTTCACGCTCGCGCTGGCGATTAGCTAGCTGGTACGCAGCCATTCTGAGCATAATTTTATTAATCTGTGCTTTAGGAGTTTATGAAGCGATCGTTCATGCCCATCGTATTACCATCAATCAAGAATTAGAATCGGTAGCGGGAACTCTTCATGATAGCCTTTTACCCGTTCTTCAACAGCCAGGTCAACTAGAACCAGCAGTACAGGAGTTATTGCCTAATACTTGTCTTGTGAAAACGAGCTGTTACAATGGCGATCGCTTTCAATCATATAGGTTAGGAGTAATTGGACAAGATAAGTATTACTTACGTATGTTCAATTTATCGAAAAATTTGGTGGCAGTAGCAGGAATGCAGCCGAAACTACGTCAAGTTGCCAATCGACAGCAATGGGAAACCCTAATTGATGCTGAAGGTACTCGCTATCGGCAAATTTCTTTTCTCTTACATACCCAAAACGGTCAAAACTGGGGCTATCTGCAAGTTGGTAGGAATCTCCGAGACTTTGATAGTTACGTCGCTAATGTTAAGTGGATACTTATGCTAGGAGTGCCTTTAGTAGTCTTATTAGTAATGGCTGCTAGCTGGTGGCTGGCAGGATTCGCCATACGTCCTATTTATCAATCTTATCGACAAATGCAGCAGTTTACCGCCGATGCTGCTCACGAATTAAGAACTCCTTTAGCAGCAATTCAAGCGACGGCTCAATCTAATCTTATGCTGCCTACTCTATCTGAAAATAAGGCGAAAGATACTTTAAAAAGTATCGTGCGACAAAATAAACGACTGTCTTATTTAGTGGCAGATTTATTAACTTTATGCCGTATTGATGGAGAGTTAACTAGCAACACCTCTTATAAAAACAAGCGAGAAAGAATATCGCTATCTAACTTAATTATTGAGGTAGAAGAAGAGTTAGCAGCCTTGGCAATGGCTTCAGAAATTGAACTCACTTCTCAAATCAGAAGATCTCAAATCCAGGTGATTGGCGATCGCCAACAATTATATCGTCTGATTATTAATTTAGTTACTAATGCCATCCAATACACTCCAGCAGGAGGCAAGATAATCTTAACTCTCATCGAAGAATATCACAGTGCAATAGTTTGTATCCGAGATACGGGTATAGGCATTTCACCAACTGAACAAAAGCAAATCTTCGACCGTTTCTATCGCGTAGACAAGGCTCGTTCTAGAAGTAAAGGTGGTGCTGGATTAGGGTTGGCAATCGCCAGAGCGATCGCTTTAGCTCATAATGGTAGTCTTGAAGTACAAAGTGAGGTCGGTAAAGGAAGTAGCTTTACTGTTAGATTGCCAAAATGTAATTGAATCAAGCTGTTTTTTCGGCAAGATATATTTTGGTATAGGATTTAAACTTTTTTAGTCATTGTCTAGCTTTGGGTTAAGTATAATTAAACACCACAAAAATAGCACCAGACTAAATAATCTGATGCTATTTAAAACGAATAAAATTGCTAGTTTTCTATGGCGCTAAAGCATTACCTCTAAGTAAACTAGCCAGAGTTTTGGCTGTGACTTTCATTTGGGTAAGAGGATTAGCAGGAACTACGGTTTTGTAGAGATAGCTATCGAAAGTCATTTTTTGTACGTCAATATCGTCGCACATCTCTACAAATGCTTCACGAGTAGCATCACTACGGTAGAAAACTCTTTGGAGAATATCCAGTACTAAATAGGTTGCACCGTATTCTTTGTTCCAATGTTTCATGAAGTCTTTGAGATCTTGCTCGGTAGGAACTTTTTGTCCGTTTTGAGAACGCTCAACTATTAATTCTGCGCACATCCGACCAGATTTAGCGGCGAAGTAGATACCTTCCCCAGAAGACTTGGTTACAGTACCCAAAGCATCACCAACTAAAACAACTCTGCCACGGATGGGACGAGGGCGAGGATGTTCGGGAATGGGGTGAGCTTCAACTTTAATAATTTTGCCACCTTCGAGTCTTTTAGCAGCACGTTTGCGGATACCAGCCTGTAGTTTCTTAATGTCAGCTTGGTTAACCTTCATCGTTCCCGTACCGACTGCTACGTGGTCAAATTTAGGGAACACCCAAGCATAGAAGTCAGTGGAAACATCGTCACCAACATACATTTCGGCCAGATCTTCGTAATATGCCATTTTGTCTTCGGGCAAGCGAATTCGCTCTTGAAATGCGATCGCATAATTGTAATCACCCGCATCTATAGCCTTGGCAATTCTAGAGTTAGCACCATCTGCACCAATCACTAGATCTACCTTAAGGGTTTTCATTTCCCCTTTAACAGAACCATTTGAATGATCCGCATAGTGTAGGGTGTATGGCTGCTTGTCACTATCGGGTATATCCAGCTGATATACAGTACCGTTGATTAAGTTTGCACCCAGTTGAGCAGCACGATTACGCAAGAAACCATCTAAGACTTCTCGGCGACACATACCGATGTATTCACCGTCTTTTAAAGTTGAGCCGATATTGACTTCTCTATTAGATGGCGAAATCATTTTCATTTTTTTGACTTGCCGATCGATAATTTTCTGGGGCAAATCAAACTCGTCCACCATACACAGAGGAATTGCGCCACCACAAGGTTTGGCGTTGTCTAGCTTACGCTCAAATAAATAAGTTTCAATACCTGCTTTGGCCAAAACTTCTGCGGCTGATGAACCTGCTGGTCCGGAACCGACAACAGCTACCCTTAATCCCAAAGTTTTTCTCCTATATCTCTATAAATCTTTTTTGACGTTGAGGCTAAAAGTGATCAGCGGTTAAACAAATCCCGCTATCCTTTGCTGGAATAATTCATAACCTCAACGATCCTGAACAGGATACTATCACGTTGCCCTGGCTTTATTGGACGCGATCGCCCTATTCGACTAAAGTTGAAATACTGCTTAACAACTTTGTTTACAAAAGTTAAGTAGTATTTCAGCGATCGCATTCTGGTTCAAGCTAAAAGCTGGCTTAATGATGGTGATGGTGATCAGCAGCCTGTACCTTAGCTAGCTGTGGATTAACCGTATTACCAGATTCTGCTAGTAAAGCTTCAATTTGGGGATTTGCCCATTGAGCTGCCATCTGCATAAACTCTGAACGGCTATTAACGCAGGGCATCCGAATAAAGGTTACGTCTGAATGCTTATGCTGTAGATGATGAATAATATGATCTACATCTAATAGGGTTTCGTGGTTTTCGGTAGCAAAGCCAATGGGCATCATGACTATAGAAGATGCGCCCAATTCCATGAGATTTTGAGCAGCCAGTTTTACGTTGGGCTGTGTCCATTCAATCAGTGGAGTATCGTGGTTGAGCCAGCCCACTGAAATAAGAGGATATTTATCAATTAGTTTTTCTCTAACTAATTCATACATAGCTTGGCTTTCGTCGATTCCCGAAGTAAACCCTTTTGCTTTATGGGGACAACCGTGGTTCATCAGGATAATGCCAATTTGTGATGCAAGATGCCCTTGGGCTAACTCCGCTTCAATTTTTTCCTCTACCATCTGAGCCATCAGAGCAATATATTCTGGCTTGTTGAAGAAAGAAGGAATATAGCGAGAACTTTTTAACCAATGAGATTCGCCATCAGCTTGTTTGGCCAAAGCCTTATTAACTTGCTCGACTGCAATACCGCTAGTAAAAATCGAATCGACTACTAACAAAGGGTAAATTAAGATTTTTTCAAAGCCTTGTTCTTTGATTTCTGCTAGTACCTGTTCGGGTAGATGAGGAGCGCAGAAGTTAAACGCTTTAAATACTTTTACCTTGTCTCCCCAGGTTTCTTGAAGTTCTTTCTCGATGCCCATTCGTTGCTCTTCAAAGATGGCGTTATGGGGAGAAACAAAATTATTATGCTGATGACTCCATTCGTGTAAGTCAAAGATCGCCAGTAATTTGGCGATCGCTGGATAAATCCAGGTAGGAACAGGGGCAAACTTGGCTGTCAAAAGGTTTAAAGCCTGCTCATTATAGTTGGCAAAGTCGGCATAACTTTCTACTTCGCCATAGCCCATCAGTAACACGGCAACCCGATTACTTTTGTTGTGTTCGGATTCATGATGATGGTGATGCTCATGAGCTGTAGAAGGGGATTGATGAGAAATTGTAACCACTTGCTATTTCCTTATATGAATTGAATTAATTTATGAGTTCGGATTTAGAAGAGATTTTGTCGTATTTTACAAAGAGAAATAACATCCAAGTCCTAATTAATAATTATATCTAACATCCCCTAGGGGGGGATAATTTGAAGAAGTGCTAAAAATTAATATTTAGCAGCATAAATTAAACTTAAGAGCGGATACTCCAAGAATGAAAACTTGTCACTAATCAAATCTGATTGAGTAGAGATTGAGGAATTGTTTAGACTTGTCAGCCTTTCCAGGACTATTTTTTCCCAGAAAATTGCTCATACCAGACTAAATAAATAGGATATTGCTTAACAGGATTACATTAATGCCAAGATAAATTTTGCCTGAGAATCTATATGAGAAAATTTGGCTCAAGTTATTTCAACAGCTTAACTTTTGAGTTAGTTTAAAGATAGCAACAGCGCTAGTTTAACTTTTTATTAATTGTCAGGGTACACTTTAAATCGCCAACGGTTGAGGTATAGTAACTAACTTAATTTTAATATGAAATCAGAAATACAGTTATCATCCATCAATGAGATTCAATCATCTCAAAAGCACTTATCAAAAACAAAAGTCTTAGTGTGTCGGGGGCGTAGCTGTCGCAAGTATAATTCTGAAAAGATATATAGTAATTTTGAGCAAAACTTACCGCCAGATGCAGAACTCGTATCCGTACCCTGCTTAGGACAATGCGGTAATGGACCAATGGTTTTAGTAGAATCGGATCGAACCTGGTATTCACAAGTTCATCCCGATGAGGTTGACACCATAATCAAGCAACACATTATTGGTAAGTCTCCGATTAAGGCGATGCTATATCGCAAATTTCATTAATAATTGATTTTAGTGAGTAAGAGTCGATCGCTCTGCTCGATTAGACATTCACTTCTCGCCTTTGCGCTTAAATCATGTTGAGCTACGCTATTTATTTTAAGCACAGACAAATAAAAGATTAACTGTCAAAATCAACTTGCGAGCGTATTTCTTACAATTAGGATAATTTACAGCAAAAGATCTTGGCGTTCTTTTAGTGAGAAGACTTAATGACTAGTAAACCTCCTTCTAATGGTAACAATTCCCAATCACCGATTAGCCGAGCTGTTACCCAAGCGGTACAAACAATTCAGGCAAAAGTTAACTTTAATTCAGCTAATTTTCAATCAGGCAAATCAACTCCAGAATTAAAAATTAAAGAAGCCAATGGCAAAGAACAGGGTTTTCCTCTGGTAGGCGATCGCTATACTTTAGGACGTAGTTCTCGCTGTGATATTAGCATTCGTAACCCCGTAGTCAGTCAAACACATCTAACCCTGAAGCGAAATCGTAAACACCCCCGCTCTTTTATCGTTCAAGACGAAAAATCAACAAACGGCATCTATCGCGGTAAACGCCGTTTGAAAACCTTCTCCCTGTTTCATGGGGAAAGCTTTACCCTTGGACCACCAGAATTAGCTGCGGTAGTTAACGTCAAGTATTATAATCCGCCTCCATTATGGCTCTATTTGATTCGTTATTCCCTATACGGTATGGGGGGAATGTTGAGTTTGTTTTTGCTGCTGCTGGCTATTGAATGGCTTAAAGTGCCTGTCTATCCTATACCCAGAGAATCAACTTTGCCGATTGTGGTTTATGCTGGCGATGCTGAAACGCCAATTAATCCCACGGCACAAAATAATACCCATCGCGAACTTAAAAAACTCTCTGATTTTTCTACCTATTTGCCTGATGCGGTTGTGGCCTCTGAAGATAGTCGTTATTATTGGCACTTTGGAGTCGATCCCATTGGCATTAGTAGGGCGTTGGTAATTAACCTTTCTTCTGCCGAATTGCGCCAGGGAGCAAGTACTCTTACTCAACAGCTAGCCCGTAGTTTATTTCCTGAAGTGGGAAGAGAAAATACAGCGGGGCGGAAACTGCGTGAAATGTTGGTCGCTTTGAAGTTAGAAACTTTTTACAGCAAAGATTTTATTCTTAAGACTTATCTAAATCGAGTCTATTTGGGTATTGGTAGCTATGGTTTTGAAGACGCTGCCCAATTTTATTTTGCCAAGTCGGCAGCGGATCTCAACCTTTCTGAAGCTGCTACTTTAGTGGCTATTTTACCCGCTCCTAATTTATATAATCCTGTCAAAGATTATGATACTGCCGTGGGTTTACGGAATCGCATTATCGATCGCATGGTTACATTGGGCATGGTAAGTCCAGAAGAAGCAGATCGGGCAAGGCGATCGCGGATTGAAGTCAGCCCTAAAGCCCGCGAAAGTTTTTCCAGCACCGTCGCACCTTATTTTTATAGCTATGTCTTGGATGAGCTTCAGGAATTATTAGGTTCAGATGTGGCACAGGAAGGAAACTTTATTGTGGAAACTGCTTTAGATCCTAAATTGCAGCAACAAGCTGAAGAATCTTTGGAATATTCGATTAATAGTGATGGCGATCGCCTAAATTATTCTCAGGGTGCAGTGGTAACTTTAGACAGCCGAAACGGCAATATTCTTGCTCTTGTCGGGGGCGTAAACTATGAACAAAGCCAGTTTAATCGGGTAGCGCAGGCAAAGAGACAGCCTGGGTCAACCTTTAAAATTTTTGCTTACGCGGCAGCAATTGAAGAGGGCATCGATCCAGATACAGAATATTCCTGCGCGCCTTTGTCTTGGCAAGGACAGCAATATCGAGGTTGTGAGCGTAGCAGTGGCGATATCGATATGTATCGTGGTTTAGCCCAATCAGAAAATGTTACTGCCCTGAGAATTGCAGAAGATGTAGGTTTAAACAAGGTTATTGATGTAGCTCAACGCTTTGGGGTATCTTCGCCTTTAACAGAAGCCCCTGGCTTGGTAATCGGGCAAAGCGAAACTACTGTCTTAGAAATGACTGGTGCTTATGCCACTATTGCCAATGACGGTATCTGGAATAAACCCCACGCTATCAACCGTATCTTAGACGGAAGTGACTGCAAAGACTCAAGCGATCGCAATACCTGTCGGGTAATCTATACTTTTGACGAAGATGAGGCAACCTATCGTGATGTAATCGAGCCAGAAGTTACCGATGAGCTTACTGATATGTTAACTTTAGCAGTCGAAGAAGGAACAGGTAAAGCCGCTTATCTCGATCGGGGCGAGGCGGGGAAAACTGGAACAACTGACCAAAACGTCGATCTTTGGTTCATTGGCTATGTTCCTATAGATGACTATGACTATGTTACGGGTATTTGGCTGGGTAATGACGATAATTCACCGACGACAGGCGGTAGCTATCAGGCAGCTGGTCTTTGGGCTAGGTACATGGAAGCAGTTAGTGATTGAGATGAGGCAACGCCGTTAGATCTGCCAACCTAGTCTTGTTGGCTGTTGGTAGATCTTTTTGAGGGTGTTTATGTCTCGCGCCGAAATAGGCGGTGGATCGCTTACCTGAGAAAAATATAGCGCGTCGCTTGCTTCTGTGCTGTGTCCCCAAATTCCTAAAGCATGACCTAACTCGTGACGGATAGTAGCAAGTAGTGACACTCCTGTAAAATTAGGACTAAGCTGCACCGTCATTCGTAGGGTAATCACGGCAGGGTTTTCACTCAGATAGAATTCATAATTTGTTTGTGCTGTAACTGCTCTGGGAATGTCATACAGCCCTGTATCAGGGTTTAATTTGATTTCCCTTTCAGGCTGCGATCTCAGCACAACTATATCCGCTTTTTCTTGGTCTGCTACTTCTTGTAAAGGAAAATAGACGTTCCATTCAGCGATCGCTTTTTTGACTGCTGCTGTCCATTGCTGAAAACGCCGCTCGGCTGAGGTATTCTCTGTACTTGCAGACTTTTCTATGTAGACTTTGACGGGAAACTTTGACCAGATTAAATATCCTACAGGTGTTGATTCAATCTGCCTGAGATAATCACCACTATTGGCCGAATCTTGCCAATCAGCCAAAAACTCTGGTAAAGCATGAACTTTTAGGGCAGGTAACTCAGAAGAGAAGGTAGGTTGGGAATGAAAAGTAGTATTGTTAAATATAAATGCAATTGAACAAGCAGCGATCGCTGGGGCAATTAGTCTATGCCATTTTATTCGCCACTTATTCATTAACTATATCTAAATTGTGAACTGTAACCAGACTATTGCCAAAGAACTTGAGCTAATTCTTACTATAAGCTCAATTCCATCGCTCAAATTAATTAAGCCCCGATCCAACCTGCGCTCAAAACAATGGTCAAGGTGACAAAAGCAATGCCCAATCCCCAGGTAATCCGATTTAAAGCATTTTCGGCGCTTTTAGTACTGGTAAACATTTGCGACTGTCCACCAATACCACCCAACCCATCTCCTTTAGGGCTATGCAATAAGATAAATACAATTGTTAAGAAGGCACAAACTGCCCAGATGATCTGCACTACTTGATAAACATTCATTACAAAAATCTAATTTAGGTTTTAATTTTCAACTTAGAACTGATAACCATTGTATGCTGCCAACTGAGCTATATTCAACTTAAATTGCCGATCTTTATGCCAGTCCCATTATTCAAATTGTAAGATTTTGCGTACCAATAATTTAAGCCCTATTTCTCAAATTAATTAGCATTGTCGCCAACATTTCTCCTCGATCTCCTGTTACTTTTCTTTACTGTTTAGCAACATGATTCGTCACTTTCTAATCATATTGTTGCTTAACACTGATGGTATAAAAAAAGAAGGCTCATCATTAATTAAGGAGAAGATCGATCGTGACTGGAATCCTCGTTACCTGGTTAGTAATCACCGTTAGTTTTTTAATCATTTCTAAATTGCCAATCGGAGTTGAGATTGACAGTTTTGGCAAAGCGTTAATCTCAGCAGCAGTTTTTGGCATTCTCAACGCTATTTTACGACCTATATTGGGCTTTTTTACTTTTCCCTTAATTATTTTGACCTTTGGTTTGTTTCTTTTTATCTTGAATGCGATTATTTTTGGGCTGGCAGCTATGTTAGTACCAGGATTTAGATTACGCTGGGGTTTTTGGAGTGCTTTGATTGGCTCGATCGCTTTGAGCATAATTAATTCGCTAATTTTTACTTTGTTAGCAGCTTAAAGATTACTAAGAAAAATTTACAAATTTTGATTGGCAAACTATCCAGAGAATCTTACGCTCAACACGGTTGACTTACGAATCTTTGTTATTAACAGAGAAATAGCCGCAAAAAAGCCATTATTTCAACTTCCTCACAATTTCTTCACGCTTAATTTCTATCTTAAATAATCACAATTTTTGATCGATCTAAATCTAAAAGGTGAATGAATGGCGAATTCTAATCTGAGCCAACAAGATTTATATTTTGAATTGAATACTTCTAACGGTGAAGATATTTCTCTAGAAGATTTTCAATCGTTTGTCGATCGTGTGATTACCCCGAGGTTTCCTAATGGCTTGACCATTTTTGATGCACAAGGGCAATTTCAAGACATTACGGGAGAAGCGATCGAAGAGTCATCTCAAGTTGTTAGCCTGGCGATCGAAGATACGGCAACCAACGAAACTGCTATCAAAGAAATTGTTGAAGAATATATCAAATTTCAGCAAGAAAGTGTTCTTACCGTTGTCGATGAGGATATACAAGCTCCAAACAACAGCTTATGCCAGGATTATACTAGTGATATGTTTGCCAGTATTGAAGTAGATTTTTGGTAACACTACCTTTTTGACTGCGCTTTTGGGTTGAGTAGAACACACAAGTTTAATCTGAAAAACTAATAGCGCGAAGGGCTGAAGTAATAAGTCCGTGCATGATAAGCGGAGCAGCGGACGCGATATGCGGAGCGGTATCCTTTAGGACGTAAGGAGGACGCGACGTAAGGAGCTAATCCTTTAGGGCTAATCCTTTAGGGCGGTCTTGGGCAAAGCCCAAGTATAGCGATATCCGAAGGTGTATCCGTGATAGACTGCTTCAAGAAGCTACGCCCTAAAGGCGCAAGGGCAGGAGTGCGGTTTAACCGTGAATGCGCGACAAGGGGGCTAGGGGGCCCAAAATAATTTTTACTACCCAACAAATTAATCTGGACGTAGTACTACCAAGTCTCTTATTGCTTTTGAAAGTTAGAAGTTAGACATTTAAGGAATTAATTTATTGGTAAAGGCTACCGCACCACTGATAATTTTTGCCAACGCCGAAGGTGCTTCTAGGGGTAGATTATGTCCCCCAGAAACGACAACTTTAGTAGCATTGGGCATTGCTTCTTGCTGATTATTTAAGTCTTCGATACGGTTGAAATTACTTTTATCTCCATAAACTAGGGTAATTGGTACTTTGATTTTCTTTAATAGTTTTAAGTAGCGCGATCGCCCAATACCATTGAGACTAATTCCAGCCCTAGTACGTAATAGGGGTTCCCAACGCCATCGCACACCGCCTTCGCAGGGTTCAGTAATTCTTTCGGCTAACATCATTGCCAAGGAAAGAGAAATTGCTGGAGTCGCCTTGCATAAACGTTCTGCTGCTGCTTCCACATTAGGGAATACAGGATGTTCTGGAGGCGTAGCCATCGAGTTTAATTGATTTGTCAAAGTAGTTGTGGGATCTTCATCTTCATTCAGCGTAGGCAAAATAGTCTCTACCAAGACGATATTTTTGATTCTTTGGGGTCTAATAGTAGCAAAAATTGCTCCTAAAACCGAACCTAATGAATGTCCCACCAGAATAAAGGCTTTTCCTGCCAGAATTTCGACAATAGCATCAATATCCCCTAGAAAGTCGATCAGGTTGTATGAACCGCCTTTACCGACGCGATCGCTTCTACCGTGTCCTCGTAAGTCTGGGGCAATTACCCGATAACCTTTTTGGGCTAAGCGAATTGCTACTTCTGACCAAGCTGCACCCTGTTCTAAAATGCCGTGTAAGCAGAGTACTAAAGGTCCTTCTTCTGGTCCCCAGGTACATAAACAAATTTTTAAACCTCTGATCGTAATTAAGGTTTCTTCCATCAGTAAATCGACAACATCAGTATTGGCTTCATAAGGGAGTTCATACTTCAGTTGTCTGGCAAGCTGTTGGGTATAAGTACCTAAAATATTAGGAAGCTGAATATTTTTCCAAGTTTGGGCTAGCTGGGCATCAATCTTTTGGTGATTAAGGAAATTGGGATCGCCTAAAGACATTGCGGTGTCGTTAACACCATCGGTCATGCGATCGCCTTGGTAGGGAGTTAATACGGCTCGATCGAAAGGAATCTCCAGAAAGTTACAGATATCCGTCAATACTTCTTGAGGTTTACTGACCAAATCTTCGTAATAAACTAGATGATAGCGTTCGGGGTCGATTTCTTGCGCCAAGTCGAGAATGTTTTGGTTACTTTCGCGCCAAATTAATTCCGCTAACTGATAAGGATCGGAGTTACCGCCGACTAACTTATCCATCCGCATCCGCGCAAATGATTCGACTACCGAGTAGGGATGGCGCACTAAATGAATGTATTTAGCACCTTTAAAGATAGTTTCTGCTTTGGACAAAGTTTCGCGGTTACTGGCGTAGGTAGGAGATTTGTCAACTAAAAGGCGATCGCCCGCTAACTGCTGTAGCTGATGATAAACTTCAGCAACGGAAGCATTTTCAGCTGTTAAGCGATCGATTAATTCTTGACTTTGGACTGCATTAATATTTTTTAAGGACATAAAAGCCCGTTTTAGCCCTTCTCCTAGCTGAGAAACCCCTAATTCTTGTTTTCGCTCTGCCATAGTATCAAAAGGCAACAGGTGCAGTTCGGGAGGAGAAGATAAGCTAGGATGTCCTGCTAGCATAACTCGCAACAAAGTTGAACCAGAACGAGGACTGGAGAGTATAAAGGCAGCAGGAGGTAGTTTATCCGTTAATAAATTAATTTTTGGCGCATGACTGGCTTTTTTAGTCGATTTAACTGTTTGTTCATGAGCTTTAGCAAATTCTGTGGCTAAATACGCCGCTAAGTTGTCGATCCGAGGGCGTTCGTAAAACTCTCTAGGATAGAGAATTAACTGAAGATCTGTTTTTAGCTGGTTGATCGCTTCCATCACCATCAAAGAATCCATGCCCAGATCTAGCAAACTATCGTCGAGCGATAAATTGTCTGGCTGAATTTGGAGTATTTCGGCGATCGCCTTTTGCAGATATTGAGTCAGATATTCGGGACGTTTTTCAATTGAGGTTGCCAGTAATTCTTGATAGATCCGCGTTTCAGTTTTGTCTTTTGGCTGAGTAACTAACTGCGAGAAGTAGTTGGACTTTTGTAGATAAGTCAGCTTTTGACTTAACTGCTGCCAGTCAGCCCTAATCACTCCTACCTGAGTTGATTCACTAGTTAGCAACTGCTCTAAAGCGAATAATCCAGCCTCAGGCTGAATCAACTCCACACCTTTGACGTTGAACCCTTGCTTAACCGCCATGCCGCTATCTCCCCAAGCACCCCAATTAATACTCAAGGCAGGTAAATTGAGACTACGGCGATAACGAGCGATCGCATCTAAACCTGTGTTAGCAATGCTGTAGTTACCTTGTCCTGGTGAACCAATCATCGCAACGGCAGAAGAAAACAGCACCATGAAGTCTAGCTCGATGTCTTTAGTTAAGCAATGTAAATTCCAAGCACCTGTAACTTTTGGCGCAATTACTCGGTTGAATCTCGCCCAGGTTTGCCTCTGTAACAAACCATCATCTAAGATTCCCGCAGCATGAATAATTCCCTTGATTGGAGATGAAAAGACAATCTTTTTTAGTGCCTCATAATCAGTGATATCAACCAGAATGGGCTCAACGACAACGCCCTGCTGTTCTAATTTGTCAATCGCTTGTTGGGCGTGTTCTGAAGGTTGGTTTCTTCCTAGTAGCAATAGATGCTTAGCACCTTTCTGGGCTAACCACCGAGCAACCTGCAAACCCAATGAACCTAATCCTCCTGTAATTAGATAAGAACCATCAGGATTCAATTTTAGGGTTTTATTTGAATTTATACCTGATGCTTTTTGCAAACGAGGTACATATAATTTTTCTGGGCGTATTGCCACGCGATCTTCTTTACTGTCAGCGGCAATAACTTCCAGCACGCGATCGGCTTCATTCCCAGTAGGTTTGCTAGCCAGATCGAGAATGCCGCCCCAATACTCAGGATGTTCGAGCGCGATCGCATTGGCCAATCCCCAGAGACAGCTAGAAGCAATGACATCACTACCTAAATTCTGCTCAATTTGATTTCCTCTAGTAGCTAGCCAGATCGGCGCATTAAGCGAGTTGGCGGACAAAGCCTGAATCAAATTTAAAATATTGGTACAGTGTTGCTGCTGATAGTTATTTATGGCTGTAATGGTTTCTGCTTGAGGATTATCTAAGCTTGTCAGATAAATAATTTTGTCTAGGCTGTGATGTTTGCTCAATATCTGGGTTAAATTAGCTGAATCGAGATGGCGATCGCTAATAACAGTACAATGCTGCTGCTGTTGGGTTAATTTAGCGGCAAGCTGCTTACCTAAGCCACGATCATCGGCAAAAATTAGCCAACTGTAATCGGATTGTAACTCGACGCTTAATTCTGGTGGATATACCTGCCACTCGATCTGATAAAAATCAGGAGGTTGAGACTCAGACTGATTACCCGATGGTAGATACACCTCCACCTTGCTGTTAGTATTAGCGGCTTTAGTTAACCAATAGCTTTGTCTTTGGAAAGAATAGGTAGGCAAAGCAATTTTCTGACTGCTATTGCCTTGTGCTACATTTTGCCAATCAACGGCTATCCCTCGGACATATAAAGAGCCAAGACTTTGCAACACTTGCTGCCAATCTTTCTTCTTGGGGCGTAAACTAGGTAGCCATAGGTGATCGGGATTGACCTTACTGTCAGTTGCTAGGGTAGAGCGTCCCATCCCGATTAAGATTGGTTTTGAGCCAATTTCCAAAAAGATATTACATTCTTGCTGCAAAGTTTGCATCCCATCTGCAAAACGCACAGGAGCAACCACATGGTTTACCCAGTAATCAGCAGTCGCTATTTCGGCTGTAGCTATATTACCTGTAACGTTAGAAATTAATTTTACTTGAGGTGCGAGATATTCAACCGACTCAGCAACCGCCCTAAATTCCGCCAAAATCGGATTCATGAGCGGCGAATGGAAAGCATGAGAAACCTTTAGCTGTTTGCTCTTAATCCCCTGAGACTCAAACTTACTAACTACTTCCTGTACTGTAGTTTTCTCCCCAGAAATGACAATACTTTGAGGAGTATTGATAGCGGCGATCGCAATGTGATCGCCAAAAGGTTCAATTGTTGACTTGACAGTAGCCTCATCGACAAATACCGCAAACATATCTCCTGCTTGAGACAAGCTTTGCATCAGCTTACCTCTTGTAGCCACTAGCTTTAAAGCGTCAGCTAAACTAAACACCCCTGCTAAAGTAGCAGCAACGTATTCCCCCACGCTATGTCCGATTAAGGCTGCGGGTTTAACTCCCCAGTTGAGCCACATCTGCGCCACAGCATATTCCAGAGCAAAAATCGCTGGCTGAGTATAAACGGTTTCATCGAGAAGGGATGAAGGATGCAGGATGAAGGATGAGGCATCAGGATAGAGAACATCAAGCAGGGGTTGGTCTAAATATGAATTCAGGATTTGGGCGCAGCGATCGATCGCCTGTTTAAAGACTGGTTGGGTTTTATATAGTTGAGCGCCCATATTCACATATTGCGAACCTTGTCCTGTAAACAGAAACGCTATTTGATGATTATTTTTAGCATCACCATAAACAATTCCTTTTTCTGATTGTGACGCGCTCAAACTTGCTAGTTTTTGCTGTAATTGCGCCTTAGAATTGACGGCGATCGCCAGACGATGGTTAAAATGGGTACGCCCAACATTAGCCGTATAGCAGATATCAGCTAAGGTAGCCTCTGGATTACTTGCTAGATAATCTTGGTAGCTCAATACCAAATCCTTTAGTGCTGGTTCAGTTTTGGCTGATAGAGTTAACAGCTCAAACGGACGTTCGAGCAATATTTCTCGCTCCGAGCCTTGGATGGCTGTCTCGCCGTCTTCGAGAATCACATGAGCATTTGTGCCGCCAAACCCAAAAGAGCTGACCCCAGCATATCTAATTTCTGAATGCCAAGGCTGTAGCTGCTGAGGCACGGTAATTTTAGTGTCTGATAAATCAATCAGCGGATTTAGCTGTTTAAAGTGTAGGTTAGGTGGGATGGCTTTGTTTTGCAAACAAAGTACCGTTTTAATTAACCCCGCAATTCCTGCTGCTGCTTCTAGGTGACCAATATTGGTTTTAAGCGATCCCAGGTAACAAAAGTGTTCTGCTTGACCCAAAACAGCTTTGAGGGAATTAACTTCAATCGGATCGCCCAAAGATGTTCCTGTACCGTGAGACTCAATGTAGCTAATTTCGGTAGCAGCAACATTAGCATTAGCCAAAGCCTGACGAATAACTTCCTGTTGCGATAATCCATTCGGAGCAGTCAAACCATTGCTACGCCCATCTTGATTGATTGCCGAGCCTTTAATAACCGCCAAAATGCGATCGCCGTCTCGTCGAGCATCAGCCAACCGCTTGAGAATGACAACTCCGCAGCCTTCTCCGCGAACATATCCATCCGCATCAGCATCAAAAGTTTTGCAGCGTCCATCTTCGGCCATCATCCCAGCAATCGAGAAAGTTTGAGTTAGTTCGGGGGTCAAGATCAAATTAACGCCACCAGCGATCGCCAGATTGCATTCTCCAGTTTTCAAACTCTGACTAGCCAAATGTAATGCCACTAGAGAAGAAGAACAAGCGGTATCTACCGCCAATGAAGGGCCTTTTAGATCTAAAAGATAAGAAAGGCGATTAGCAGCGATACTATGAGCATTTCCCGTGCCTAAGTAAGCATCTACGTCTACCCCATAGTGGAATCTCAACTGAGAGTAATCGCTACTGCTGATCCCGATAAACACACCAGTATTACTACTGGTTAATTTTTGAGTGGTTATTGCTGCATCTTCTAAAGCTGACCAGCTTACCTCCAACAAGAGCCTTTGCTGTGGATCGATACTTTGAGCTTCACGGGGAGTTATCCCAAAAAACTGTGGGTCAAATTGGTCTACATCATCAATAAAGCCACCCCAGCTTGCTCCTTCCCAGCGATCGCTTTTAGTAATTGCGTCTTTACCTTCTTGTAATAGCTGCCAAAATTGTTCGGGATTGTTTGCCCCAGGAAAACGACATCCGATGCCGATAATAGCTATTTCCGTTTGATTACTGTTAACTGTTAACTGTTGACTATTGACTGGTGACTGTTGACTATTGACTGGTGACTGGGATAAATAAGCAGCAAGTTCGACAATATTCGGATAGTCGTAAACCACAGTAGGAGAAAGCTTAATTTTGAGCCAGTCTTCTAAATCGGCGGACAGACTAACGGCAGCCACAGAATTTAAACCTAAACTAGCAAAGGGTTCGTCGATCTCTATTTCTGAGGTAGGTACACCCAAACGCTGCGCCAGATTTTCAATTAACCAATCTTGAATCTGATTTTGTTTTTGATTAGATTCAGGCTGGACAAAAATCTCGCTCCTACTTGTGACTTTTGACTTATACTCGCCAACGCCATTCAAACTACCAGCTAAATATCCTGCTTTACAGGCATGACGCTGAATTTTACCGCTAGATGTTTTGGGAATGCTGCCTGTTTTGAGTAGAACTATGGCGTGGGTTTGTAGTTCGTGCTCTTGGGCGATCGCACTTTTAATTGCTTTAGTAACTTCTTCCACATTCAGCTTACGCAAAGAAGTTCGCTTAATTTCGGGAGTAATTACAAGCTGTTCTTCACCAGCCACTTCCACGGCAAAGGCTGCGGTATTTCCCCCGCTAATAGCTTCATGAGCATTGTCAACGGTTAGTTCAAGATCCTGTGGATAGTAATTGCGTCCGCGAATAATAATTAAATCTTTTAAACGTCCTGTGACAAACAATTCTCCGTCTTGTAGAAAACCTAAATCTCCTGTTCGTAACCAACCTGCTTCCTGGGTATCAGTTAATACCGCATCAAAGCTATGAACACTTAAGTCGGGACGATTCCAATATCCTTGGGCGACACTATCGCTTTTTGCCCAAATTTCGCCAACTTTACCCTCAGAATATTGGTTTAGGGTTTGAGGATTGACGATCGCAATACTTTGTCCTGGGGTATTATTACCGCTACTAACTAGGGTAATACTATCCTGATTACTGGAGACAACAGCGCGATTCTCTTCTAGTTCTTTGATATCGAAGCTAGCAGTAATAGGTTCATTGCCTCTTGTGCTTCCCGTAATCATCAAGGTAGATTCCGCCATGCCATAGCAAGGGTAGAAAGCCCGACGTTCAAATCCACAGTCACGAAAATATTCACTAAAACGTTCTATGGTTTCGGCTCTAATTGGCTCGGCCCCAGAAAAAGCCAGCTCCCAACAGCTTAAATTTAAAGTTGCTTTCTGCTCAGGAGTAACCCGCTCTACACAGAGATCGTAGGCAAAATTTGGCCCTCCATTAGTTTGCGCTCCATAGCGAGATATTGCCTCTAGCCAACGATAAGGACGCTGTAAGAAGGTTACGGGTGCCATTAGGTACATTGAAGAACCAACAAAAACAGGCTGGATAATCGAGCCGATTAAACCCATATCGTGATAGGGAGGAAGCCAAGATACTAGCGTATGTTCCCGCTCGTTGCCAAAGCAACGCTGAATTGTTTTGGTGTTGGCAATTAAATTACCATGGCTAACCATCACTCCTTTAGGCTTGCCCGTTGAACCACTGGTATATTGCAAAAAAGCCAGACTGTCTGAAGAGATCGCACTGTACTGCCAACCTGTGGCCAAACTTAGTTCAAAAGTATCAGTGGCAAGAAAGGCAACTTTTTCGGTAGCATTATGACTGGCAAACTTGCTGGCAACCTGCTCCTGAATAGATTTTGTCGTGAGGGCAAAATTAGCTTCTGCATCAGCTACGATCGCCAGTAACCTCTCAATAGAACGATTGGATCGGGGTGGATATACAGGAACGGCTACCACTCCTGCATACAAGCAACCCAAGAAAGCTGTAATAAAATCTAGCCCTGGCTGATAGAGCAGTAATGCTCTTTGCCCTTTAGCATTTCGATTTTGCAAGATAAAAGCGATCGCCTTCGCTTTCTCATTGAGTTGTTGATACGTGAGATTATCGATCTCAGTTTCACCGTCAGCCAAGAAAGTAAATGCCCGTTTGCTAGGTTGAATACTTGCTTGTTCTTGTAATCGGTCTATTAGGGTTATTTGCTTGCTCAATCGATTCCTCTCTTTGCCACCCACTAAGCTAGATTTATGTATTTAGCTTATCCAAAAGCGAGGTATGTTTGTAAATACTCGCTAATGAAATAATATCTCAGACAAAGAATAACTGATAAATAAAGAAAAATATAGTAAGAGGCACAACTCAGCAGTTAAACCTGTCAAAAAAAGTTGCTAGATTCAGAGCTTAAACATCAAAAAAACTCCCAGTATCTTGATGTACCAGGAGCAATTGCCAAAATCGCCATTAAATTACGCAGCTGAATTTAAGGCATTATTTTCCTCTAAAGGAGCTAACCCAAGATTTCAGTTCTTCTCTGGCAACTTCTCGGCCACCTAGACCAAAGGCTAACGCGATCGCTACCGCAATTCCCCCTAGAATTAAGCCAAATGCCAGGTTAACTATATTGGGTGCAATCCCCATCCGATTAAGAGCCATCGCACCAACTAGGGTAATTATGGCTACCCGAGCGCACTGTGCTAAAAATTGCGACTGTGATGTGCCTGAAGACACGATCAGGTTGTACGCTAAATTAGCTAGATATAAACCAATTGCAAAAACAATTAGGCCGATCAAAACTTGACCTGCGATCGCTAAAATAACTCGGAAGACATCTTCTAAAGCAGGAATTCCTAAAATATCTACTGCTGTTAAAGTAGCAACTAGCATGATTCCCACCAAGCAGAGCAAACCAACTAGCTCTGAAGGTGATTTTGTACCCATGGTGGGTTCGGTTTGAATTATCGTTGGCTGTTCTGTCCCCATACCCAAGTCAGTCGGCTCTTGTGGAAAAGGACGCGCGCTAGGCGGAGGTCCTTGAGTACCTGTAGTTGCCGCTGAGATACCCAACCACTGAAACAAGTTGTTAAAACCAACATTGGTCAAGATATTACTGACAAACTCAGAGACAAAGTGCCCTGCCATATAAAATAAAGCCAAAACTACGCCAGCAGCAAATAGTTTGGGAATAAATTCTAGTACTTGATTGAGCATATCCGTTGCTGGAGCGGATATGGCACTTATTTGCAGCTGTTCTAACGCCGAAATAATACCTGGGATCAAAATCAGCACAAAAACTATAGTGCCAATAATTGAAGATAATGATTGGTTGGCAGTAGTGCGCCCGAGTCCAAATTTTCGTCCAATATTGTCTACGCCAGTAGCAGCCAAGAGATTAGTCACAATCCGCTTGACAATAGTTGCTACAAACCAAAATATAGCAGCAATGATGATTGCTCCAAGAATGTTTGGTAGCATTGACAGTATTTGATTGAGCATTCCTTGAACTGGCTCAAGCGTTCCGTTTAACTGCAAAGCATTCAGTATTGCTGGTAGGAACAGTAGAAATATAAACCAGTAAAGAGCGTTTCCTAAAGTATCAGTCAGGGAAAAATCCCCAGTATCTGACGAACTTAAGCCTAAACGCCGTTCGATGTTTAATACTCTTAACCCTCTAGTCACTATTGTCTTGACAATAGTAGCTACAACCCAGGCAATAGCCAGTAAGAAGGCAGCCCCTAAAAGTTTGGGAATAAAGCCAGCAATCTGGTCTAGCAGGGTATTTAGAGGTGCAGATACCGCCTGTAAATTTAGCGCATTTAAAGCAGCTATAATCACAAACAGCATAATGATCCAAAAGATCAGGTTGGCGATCCAACTTTCAATCGGAAAAGATTCTGCGCTTCTTTGTCCTGTGATAGCAGCAGCAAGTCTATTGTCTATATCAGTACTGTTGAGAATTTTTTTGACCACTGCTTTGACAATTAGGGCAATGATCCATCCCACAACAAAAATCAGGAGTGCTTTGATCAAGCTCCAAATATCAACTCCCAATTGAGATTGGAAAAATTGATCTACAGATCTATTTCCAGGGTTAGCTTGTGCTAACAGCATGGGATTAAGTGACGAAATATTACTAAGTATTTGTGCCATGTTCCTTTAGTTTTAATTCATCTAGTCATTTCCGCCATAAATACTAGCGGGAAACGATATAGATGTCTTGTTATTTACCATAAGTAAATATATTTTCTGCGATAATTATGACAAATTAAATTAGATTTACTTCCAAAGTTAAAGATATTAGCTTTTTTATACAAATTGTGCGTAGTTTCAACTCAATAATTTTTTTCGGTGTAAAAGCTGGAGCAACAGCCAGTCAGTTAATTTTTGAAATATTAATGTAAACAAATGTATTTGAGTTAAGAGAACCTTAATTGTGTGTAATATAAATATATATTTCTACTCTTACTATTTAGGCTTTTAATTTTTAAATTTACAGTTGCGCTAAATTTTATGTCGTCTCAAGTTTTTGAACAATCTATTCGGATCGCCGCAAGTTCTGTAATTACTGAAGAATGTTTAACTGACTTAAAACTAATGCATCGTTGGCTAAACCCCATGTTGCGCTGTGAACCTATTGGTACCTGGAGTACTCAAGTTGGCAGTCTGAGCCGTTTTACGCTCAAAATTCCTCTACTACAACCAAGTCTCAGGAGTGTAGTGTCCCAAAGAGAGCCAGGTCTTATTGTTTGGGAGTTTGACGGCTTTTTTAAAGGGCGCGATCGCTGGGAATGTCAGCCCTCAAAAAACGGCACTTTTTTACTAAATCGCTTTGAATTTGAAATTCCCAATCCGATAATTAGCTGGGGATTTAATAATTTTGCCATCAATTTAACTAAAAAAGATATGCAAGCTCAATTAAGACGCTTAAAAAAAGTGGCAGAAGAAGTGTATCGTAACAGTGACCACTAACCACTAACTAATAATTAAGGCCGTCTAACACAGTCTCTACCTTGTTCTTTGGCTTTATACAGAGCTTTGTCCGCAGCCTGAATTAGACCATATACACTATTGCTATCGTCAGGAAAATAGCTAACTCCAATCGAAACGCTAATTGAGTCGAGTTGTTCTCCTTCATGTTCTAGCTTTAGTTTTTTAACTCCAGCTCTAATTTCTTCAGCACGAATGATTGTATCTTCAATTGAAGCATCTGGCATTACAATAACTAGTTCTTCTCCACCATAGCGACAAGCAATATCGTATTGACGGATTTGTGATATAAGATAAGTTCCTAGTTGGCTCAATACTAAATCTCCAGCACTATGACCATGGTTATCATTGAAGCGTTTGAAATAGTCCACGTCGATCATCAGAACGCTGACAAATTGTTTTTTACGTTGAGCTCGATTAATTTCTTTGGTTAAAGTCTCTTGTAAATAGCGACGGTTATATAAACCTGTAAGAGGATCGCGCAAGCTTTGAAATCTTAGTTTTTCCTGAAGTTTTAGATTGGCAAAAGAAATAGCAAGATTTTGTGCTATGGTTTCAGCTAAATCTTGAACTGATTGACTAATTGCGTCCAAATAATCGAAGCGCAGGTACAACATCCCAATAATTCCTCTCTCGGCAATCATAGGTAAACAAAGACTTGGCTTTAAAGTGGCTTTAGCGTCTATGTGGGAGCAATATAATCCTGAGGTTTGGGGATGAACTTGATGGGGATTGCCTCGTCGTATTGCCCAACATTCTTTAGGGTCAAAGTTCCCATCACTATGCGGAATTCCCCAAGCTGCGATCGCATCTAATAGATTTTTGCTGTTGTTCATTAAATAAACCGCACCGTGAGTATTGGGAAATAATGGTCTGAGCAAATCGGCAAGAACTTCTTTTGCTTCATCTATGCTGGCACAAGCTTGAATAAATTCATTCATTTCTGTAAGTTTAATTCTGGCTTGATTAGTTTTTTCTAAGGCCAAAATTTGCTCTTCAAGTTTTTGATTTAGTTCTTTGGTTTGAGTAATATCCCGTGCTATCCCCAAAATTTGCTCGGGGCTACCATCAGCATCGCGAGTAAAAATAGTAATTTTGTCGTGTAGCCAATACCATTGACCTTGAGTATTTTTGATCCGATATTCTAGTTCTAAATAGTTGTCATTTTTAAGCAAAAGGCATTCATTAAACTGCTGCTTTACGGCTACTAAATCTTCAGGATGAATTAGTCGATCTAACAAGCCATCTCTAAATTTTTGCAGCTCTAAGGGTGTATAGCCTAGTAAGTCAGTGATAAAAGGATTGCAGTAAATATTCCTATTTGTCACTAAATCATAAATATAAAGAATATTAGGGGTTAAATCGATCAGTTTTTCTCTAAATTCAGTACTTTCCTGTAAGTCTTGATTAGCTTTGATTAAAGCAGTAGTTTTTTCCTGCACCCGTTCTTCTAATTGTTGATTGAGCAAAACCACTTTTTCTCTAGCAGTTTCTTTAGCCATGATTTGCTCATTTAGTTGCTGGTTTAAATTGGCTAATTCTTGGGGGGAGGGAAGATTTAAAGCTTTGGGAATCAAAGGTATTAGAGAAAGAGCAGTATACAAAGAAACTAAGGCGGTAATTGCTTTTAGTATTCCATAAATCCAATAATTAGGATGCCAAAGAGTCCATATTTCTGCAAGATGGGTAGTGCCACAAGATAAAATAAAAGCCCCAAAAAGAATAAAGATATTTTTAAAGGGTAAATTTTCTACTTTACGAACAAAATAAATTAAAAATATAGGAATTGAATAATAAGCGACCGCAATAAAGGCATCAGCAGTAACGTGCAGTGCAACTAAAGGTGTTTGCCACAAATAACAATGTCCATGAGGAATATATTGGACATTAAATAATAGCAGCTGTGTCAATAAATTCATCGGTCGCTAATCGTAGATACTTTTCAAAAACAATTCACTAAATTTAGCCGAAGAAACTAGCTATCGCCAACTACCATAAGATATAAGTAAATACCACAGTTATCAGTAAACTTTTAAAAGCTAAAAACGGAAATATTTAAATTTAGTAATTAGTAATTAGTTGTCTATTAATAGTAGATAGAGGAACTTTATAGAAGTATTGTTGCTGAAAATGCTCTTCTTTAATCGCTAGTAGAAAAGAATTAATATAGATTTGTATTTCTGGATTTATTGTTTTTGGGTTGAAGGAAAATTGATATAAATTGTTTGAATATCTGCATTCAAAACCTGCTTGTTCTAACGCTTGTAGTCCTAAATAAAAACTGCGATCGCCTAGATTTAGTTTTGCCTGTAGTTGATTTTTACTGACTTGTTTTTGGGTGCGACTTAAAAATTTGGCAATGCCAACTAGCTGCTGCCAGATTTTAGCGACATCGGTTAATCGATCGGGATGATATGCCAAGACTAAAGAGCGATCGCTGGTAACTGCATAATCATATTCTCGGCGGATATCACTCCAGTTACTAGGACATTGCTGTAGCAAGCGGACTGGTTGGGCTAACACTTCTAAATCGTCTAATTTATCAGAAGCAAAACGACGATCTATTACTGGATGTGTTTGGTCTATGGCTGAATTTGACCATGAAGTTTCTGATATTAAACGTACCGCAACTAATCTAATTTCATAGCGTTTACTGTAGGTATTAAAATCCAATTCAGCGATCGCTTCGCATTTTCCCGTTACAGGAATTTCATCTCGATAATGTCCCCACCAAATACCAGGAAATCCTTGATTAGTTGAATCATCCCAAATGTTAAAAGTGGTCTTAATATATTGAATTTTTTGACCACGATTGTCTTGAATATTTTTATGCCAAGCGTTTTTAAACCAGCAGTTTTTAATTAATAATTTGGGAATAGGATTACCCATGCCATAAGGTTCAAGCTGTCTTAACTCATTAAACAATTCCTGACCCAAATCCGCTACCGTCACTGATAAATCAATATCTATCTGGGGCATCATTTGGGCTACATTAGTCTGTTGACGTAGCTGTTGATTAATTCCTTCTCTAAACAAACTTAAATTAGATAAGGGTAAACTTAAACCCGCAGCAAAGGGATGTCCGCCAAAGCGATGTAATAAGTCAGACTGAGATTTAACTAGCTGATATAGATCGATGCCGTTAACCGATCTGGCAGATCCACGCGCCATTATTTCTGCTGCATCATCTACTCCGCCACTGCTAAGTAAAACCGTGGGACGACCATATTCTTGAGCAATTTGTCCCGCAGCCAAACCCAGCACACCCCCTTGCCATTGAGGATCTTCGAGGACGATTACTGAGGTGGTAGATAAATCTAGCTGCTGTAGTTTTTTAGTGACTTGTTGAATCGTGTCTTTTTGCAAAGACTTGCGACGAGTATTAGCCAATTCCGCTTCTTCGGCAAGCTGACTACAGCGTTGAGCATCCTGACTGGTAAGCAACTCCACACAAAAACTAGCATCACCGTGAATACGGCTAACCGCATTAATTCTAGGACCTAAACCAAAAGAAATATCGGTCGGGCGATCGCCATTACGACGACACAAATCCAATAACTTGGCTACCCCAGGACGATTCATTTTCTCAGGATCGATCTGTTTTTGTAACTGTTTAATTCCGATCTGGGCTAGATAACGACAGTCACCTTTTAATTCTACCAAGTCGGCAATTAGACCAATAGCAACCAGATCCAATAAATTCTCAAGTGGCTGATTTGGGACATCGGGCAAGGTTTCATACAGTGCTTCAACCAATTTATAGGCTACTGCTACCCCAGAAAGATGATAAAGAGGATGGTTGGTTTCTAAGTAACGAGGGTTGATAATCGCCGTAACTTCAGGGCGAGATTCAGGTAAAGTATGGTGATCGGTAACAATAATATCGATGCCCAACTCATGAGCATAACTAATCTCTTCCAAGTTAGTGCTACCAGTGTCGCAGGTAACGATCAGCTTTGTCCCTGTTTCAGCTAATCTAGCAATACCAGAATTATTTAAACCATGAGATTCTCTCAGACGATTGGGAATATAATAATCTAGCTGCAAATGCTGCGGAAAAAACTGCCCTAAGCCGTCCCACAGGACACTAGTTGAAGTAATCCCATCTGCGTCAAAATCGCCCCAAATTGCTACCTTTTCAGCGCGATCGCGTGCCTGCTGCAAACGAGCGATCGCCCACTCCATTTCTGTGCCAAAAACAAAAGGGCTAGCAGGCTGATATAAAGCTGGATTCAAAAAACCAGGTAATTGTGCTAAATCTTGCATCCCCCTTTGCCATAACAGCTGCGCGCAATAATTAGACTCTCTACCAGTAATTTGCTGTACGCCCTCAACAAACTCTTGGGGCGCTGATTTAGCATTTAACATTTAACATTTAGCATTTAACAAAAAACTGCATATCCTACTTAGTTTCAGACATATTTTAGTTTAGACAAAAAATAATTAACGAGGTTGAGCAAATGACTTTACTAATAACTTTGACTTTAACTGGCGTTGCAGGTTATCTAAACATGACTCTTACAGAAGAAATCGAAGCTGTATTCGCTGGGTTAGTCGCCTGTCTTGGTTTATGTCTCAGTTTATTCTTTGCTCCCGTATTACTCAAACTAGCCTTGCTTGCTATATTACTTCTATTGCCTAAAGCAAATTTAGTCTAACTTTCAAAGCTGTTAACTCTTGATACGTCTAGTGTCAATTAAGCTATTTTATCCAATTGATACTTAACTATTGAGCGATTTAGTAAATTTTGAACCAAGGAATTTTGCAAAAGACTAACATCGGGTAGCGTATCAGCAGTAAAAACGTATTCCTGCTTTAGTTTCAACCCCACTTTTTCCATTACTCTTGTAGATGCTAGATTTTCAGCCAAAGCCCAAGCGACTATCTTATCTATCTTTGATTCGGTAAAACTTTTATCGACTAATGCTTGAGCTACCTCGGTGGCATAACCTTTACCCCAACTTTGTTGACAAAGACGATAACCCAATTCAATGGCACCAGATTCAACCAGATTCAATTGTTGCAGTAATTTAAAATCAACTTCGGGGCGTAAAAATATCCAGCCGATAAACTCTTGACTAGATTTCTTAATTATTGCCCAAAAGCCCAAGTTTTTATCTTGCTCATAGTAGCTCATTGCATAAGGTAAAAAATTATTCGCAATCTCCTCACTATTACTAACCAATCCACCATTGATATAGCGCATTACATCAGGATCGCTATCCAAAGCAACCAGGTTGTCTAAATCATTTTTAGTTATCTGACGCAAAATTAATCTGGAAGTTTCTAAAAAAATCTTCATCAAACCTAGACAAAACCAACCAATTAACAATATCTGCGTTCATCTGCGTACTCTTCGAGAAGCCGCTTCGCGTCTACATCTGTGCGACGCGCAGCTAGTCCTTTAGGGGACATAATCCAATCCTAAAACACAGTCAAAAAACACAAAATCAAAGCTTCACTCCATTCTACTATCGCGCCATAAGTATCCCCTGTATGTCCCCCTAGTTGCCTGTAAAACCAATATCCTGTCAACAGCGCGATCGCACTATTGACTACAACAATCAACCCTACCTGCCACCAAGACAGATATCTCACCGTAAACCAGAAAGCACTTTGACACAGTAAAAAAAATAAACCTAATAAAATATCTTGGGGTAAACGCAGATTTTCTTTATGAAATGAACCTTTCCCTGTTTCTCTCAGATAAGGATAAAAGGCGATCGCTCCTACCTGCCCCCATCTAGCCCAACCTGTGGCTGAAAGCAACACTAACCACAAAGGCAGCGACATTTCACTTAAGGATACTGTTTTAAGCAAGAGAATTATTATGGCTGCCATTGCTCCAAATGCCCCCGTGGCACTGTCTTTCATAACTTCTAGGCGACGTTTTGGATCGGTAACAGACAATCCATCCGCAGTATCCATTGCCCCATCTAAATGTAAGCCTCCTGTTATAATTACCCAGGCTGTCACAACCAGCGCACTACGGGTTAAATTTGGTATTCCACAAGAGCGTAACAGTATTTGCCCTAAAGCTAGCAATGCTCCAATCAACAAACCCACCACAGGACACCAACGAGCAATACGCGACCAATTATTTGTCCATTCCGTAGGCAAAGGAAAAATAGTATAAAATATTACACTACTATTTAATGAGGCGATCGAGTCACTAATCCATGACCCAAGATCATTAATCGATATTTTTGACACAGACGAACACTTAATTAAAATTTGATTAAATATGTGGGAAATGTTGGGCTAATATTGTTTCATAAGCTACTTTATTTTTACGGCATATTTCTAACAACAAAAATATCTAGCCAGGTAATTTGAAAATTCAAATATACTTTTTATGAGTAAACATCAGCGCATGGAGTCTTTAGCCGCACCCTGTATTGTAGATGAAGGGATTGTAATTAACCAAGATGATATTAGACGTTTACTAGCTGATTTGTCTCATGTCCATTATGTTCATACGATGGATGGGCAAATAAGTAGTGAGGGCAAAGGATTTATTCAAGAAATCTTTAGTGATTTTAATCAATCTACTTTGATTGCCAATAGGAAAATCTATATCAATCTCCAAAGTTTTGATTATCTGCATTTAAGTAAATATACTGAAGACCAGACCTGTTTTGACCTAGTTCAAGATAATCGTCAGCTACGTCTAATTCCCATCTCTCGCACTATTGCTCCTCAAACCATAGCTAAAAATCTTGATGCCGAAGCTATTGAAGCCATGGTCACTGAAGTTTTGTCAGCACGTTTGGATGTACAGCTTGATGATGAAGACTTTTAATATAGCGTAAGCTATTAGCTATTAACTATTAGCTCTTAGCTGAGGATAAAAATAAATAGTGGGATTTTCATTTGAATGTCAGGCAAGCTGTAGTCACACCAAGGCGCGGGCAGGAGTTTTTCATACTCCTCATGGACTAGTAGAGACACCCAGGTTTATGCCCGTTGGCACTTTGGCAACCGTAAAAGGAATCATTCCGCAACAGTTAGAAGCAGCCAAGGCTCAAATGATTTTGGCAAATACTTATCATCTTCATTTACAGCCAGGGGAGGAGATAGTTAGGGAGGCTGGAGGACTACATAGTTTTATGGCTTGGGATCAGCCGATTTTGACGGATTCAGGTGGATTTCAAGTTTTTAGTCTTAGCGAAATGCGCCAAATCTCAGAAGAGGGGGTGACATTCAAATCTCCCCGCGACGGTAGTATTATTAAGCTCACTCCAGAGCGTTCGATTCAAATTCAAAATGCTTTGGGTGCAGACGTAATCATGGCATTTGATGAATGTCCTCCCGCCGACGCAACTAAAGAGCAGGTAGAAGCAGCTACCGATCGCAGCTATCGCTGGTTAAAAAGATGTGTTGAAACGCACCATAATACGAATAAACAGGCTTTGTTTGGTATCGTCCAGGGAGGAATATATTTAGACCTAAGAAAAAGGGCTGTAGAGCAATTAGCGGCATTAAACTTACCTGGATATGCGATCGGTGGGGTAAGCGTCGGCGAAGATCCAGAATTGATTAACGCTACGGTTAAATATACCGCTCCGTTATTACCTGCTGATAAACCCCGCTATCTAATGGGTGTAGGAACTTATCGAGAAATGGCACAGGCGATCGCCGCTGGCATAGATTTGTTTGATTGTGTGATTCCAACTCGTCTTGGTCGTCATGGTACGGCTTTAGTGCAGGGAAAACGCATGAATCTGAAAAATGCTCAGTATAAAAGAGACTATCAGCCTCTCGACGAAACCTGTGCTTGTTACGCTTGTCAAAATTTTAGTCGTGCCTATCTCAATCACATGGTGCGATCGCAGGAAATGTTGGGCTATATTATGTTATCTCTACATAACATTACTGAATTAATTCGTTTTACTCAGCAAATCCGTGGCTCAATTTTACAGGGAACTTTTGTGACTGAGTTTGCTAATTGGCTCGACGATCGACTTTAGTCAATTGATGATGATTATACCAATTCTCGCGCATTAGCTAGAGAGATATAGCCGTACCAAGTTAAGTTAGGACACATAGATTATCGGCTTCATTAGTAGCCCGTGTATGATTTGCGACGCGAAGCTATATGCCCTAAAGGACTAACTTCGTGTCGCGAAGCGGTATCCGTGATAGAGTCCTTTAGGGCAATCACGGATTCACGGATAAACCGCACTCCGCCCTTCGGTCTCGTAGCTTCTTGAAGCAGTCCTAAAGGATACACCTTCGGATATCGCTATACTTGGGCTTTGCCCAAGACCGCCCTAAAGGATAAGCTTCGCGTCCGCTGCTCCGCTTATCCGTGCCGAGACTAGCTGAGTCCGAAAACTATCGCTCAACCAAAACCCAAACCTTTACCGCCAGCAACTATGCTACCAGATAATAACAGTAATTTTACTGGCAATATACAAAGCTATGTACTCAATCGTCAAGGCTTAGTCGATCGCTTATTGCTCGATAACGGCATTCAGGTGAAATTTGCGCCACACCTGAGCGATCGCCTGATAGCAATTGCTCAAATAGGTTCTCAAATAAGCGTACAGGGCAACCCTGGCGTGCCGACTAATGGCACATAAGTTAAGTTTCCCCCTCATATTGGCGATCGCATGGCATTCATGGCTCAAGATAATGCAGAGATTGAAGTTGAAGGTTTAGGGATCGAGAACGACTAAGGCGACAGTTATTGAAGCATCTTTGCTGCGGGTGGATGGTCAGCCACTTGATTTGTTGAGCGAACGACCAAAAAAACCTATTTAATCATGCTTTCAACGTCATTTTTTGGTCATCTTTAATTGAAACACTAATAGTGTAAAAATTATGGCAAAGATCAAATGACTTCTACCCAGTTAAAATACGGTGTTGGTATTCTTCCCGATCGCCAAAAGCTGATAAAAGCCTGTCAAGAATTGCGTCAATATAATTTTTCTTTTAAAAATGTGGCTGCCATATCTGCAACAGAAGGTGCGCTCAAAGGTGCAGCAGCGGGTGGAACTACAGGAGGCTTGTTAGCATTTATTATCGGTTTGGGTGCGATCTTAATTCCTGGGATTGGCTTACCTCTGGCAGCCGAATCTTTATTCACAGTGTTGTTGGGAACTGGAGCTAGTTCTACTGTAGGCGGTTTTGTTGGCGGGATGCGAGGCTGGTTTTTGCCCGAAGAAGCTGCACGCATATATCGCGATCGCCTATTACAAGGTGATTATTTAGTTATTGTCAAAGGTAATGAAGCCGAACTAGCTCACGCTCGATTGCTACTTACTCATTGGGGAATTAAAGAGTGGCGCGTCTACGATGAATCTGAGCGTATGCTTAAAGCTTGATTTTCTGTTTCCAATTTAAGCAAAAGATTGCTATTTTCGGTAAAATTTATCATTTTTTGGTCATGTTTATTGCCGATACTAAACCAGAGACATAGCAATTTTTATATTTAGGCAAGAACCATGAATCTAGGTCGATATATTGGCTTGTTGGCTTTAATTTTTTCCCTATATATTCTTTGGCAAATTCGACAATTATTGCTCTTAGTTTTTACTGCTATAGTGTTGGCGACTGCTTTAAATCAATTAGTCAAACTATTACACAGATGGAAGCTAAAGCGTTCTTTAGCTATTTGGTTGAGCATCGGTACTTTACTCATAGTTTTGTCAGTTTTTTTGGTATTAATCGTACCGCCATTTATTCAACAGTTTGAAAGGCTACTAGAATTATTGCCGAGCAGCATAGTAGAAATTGAAGAACTTTTATTAAGAATCAGCGGATTCTTACCAGAACAGCCTTGGTTAGATTTTACAGAAATTGATAACTTATTTCAACAAATTCAACCTTTAATCGATCGCTTTTTAGGCGAATCTTTAAAAATATTTTTTACTTCGATTAATACTATTTTGCAAGTAATCTTAGTATTAGTTTTAACTTTAATGTTGTTAAGCAATCCTGCTCCTTATAAATACTTATTTGTCCGCTTATTTCCCTCATTTTATCGTCAGCGAGTCAGCGAAATTCTGGTACGTTGTGAAACAGCTTTAAGCAGTTGGACGACAGGAATTTTAATTGAAATGCTATTTATTACCGCTTTGAGTGGAATTGGTCTGTGGATCTTGCAAGTTCCTTTGGCATTGGCTCATGCGATTATTGCTGGATTACTTAATTTTATTCCCAATGTTGGACCAACACTAAGCGTATTTTTACCTATGGCGATCGCTCTAATCGATGCTCCGTGGAAAGCAGGAGCAGTTCTTATTTTATATGTAATTATCCAGCAAATTGAGAGCTACTGGTTAACGCCGACAATTATGGCCAAACAAGTATCGCTGTTGCCAGCAATCACCCTAACCACTCAATTAATTTTTGCCAGTTTATTTGGCGCATTAGGGCTGTTAATCGCGTTACCTCTGACGATTGTAGTTGGGACTTGGATCGAAGAAGTATTGTTTAAAGATATTTTAGATAAATGGAAAAAAAGTCTCCAAACCAGAATTTAACCTCAATTCATCCCTGTCACATTTTAATCACATTAAAATTTTAAACTCAAAAGCATTAATGACTAGCAGTAAAATACTTCTGGGTTAACAATGGCGATCGGTAAATCTCAGCAAAACGTAAGCAAAATAACAGCAGCTAAATATCAAGTCTATTCAATCGCTTTTAAGTTTTTAATAATTACGCCGTCGACAATTTGACAATTTTAGGATGAATATCTTTGGAGATTAGTTAAATGATAGCAAGGGAAACAATAGAGTCTGAACAATGGCATAGTCACTCCGTGCAGGAGCTTAGCCGCTATTTAAAAACTAATTTAGCAACTGGCTTAACTTCAACCGAAGTCAGACAAAGACAAGAGCAATATGGTGCTAACAAACTTAAAAGCAAACCAAAAAAAAGTCCGATAATTAAATTTCTTCAACAATTTAATCAGCCGTTGCTTTATATATTGCTGATTGCGGGTACAGTAAAAGCTTTTTTGGGGGAATGGGTCAATGCTTGGGTAATTTGGGCTGTAACTTTAATTAATGCCATTATTGGTTTTGTGCAAGAAGCCAAAGCCGAAAATGCGATCGCTGCTTTAGCTTCTGCCGTTCAAACCGAAACGACAATCCGTCGTAATGATAAAAAGGTGCGGGTTGATTCAACCGAATTAGTTCCAGGAGATCTAGTGTTACTGGTTTCTGGGGATAAAGTCCCTGCCGATCTACGCTTGATTGAGGCTAAAAGTTTACAGATCAACGAGTCTGCATTGACTGGAGAATCGGTTGCCGTTGAGAAAAATATCCAGTCCCTTGAATCAAATACACCGTTAGCAGAACGCAACAATATGGCGTATGCAGGTAGCTTTGTTACCTTTGGACAGGGAACGGGAGTTGTGGTTGGGATTGGCGAAGCTACAGAAACGGGGCGAATTTCCCAGCTAATGCAACAACAAACCAATCTTACTACCCCCTTAACCCGCAAGTTTGACAAATTCAGTCGCACTTTACTTTACGTAATTTTGACAGTGGCTGCCTTTACCTTCGCTGTCGGTTTAGGCTATGGCAATTCCTGGGTTTCCATGTTCGAGGCAGCAGTTGCTCTCACCGTCAGCGCGATTCCGGAAGGTTTGCCTGCTGTGGTTACGGTAACATTAGCTATTGGTGTTTCGCGAATGGCGCGCCGTCATGCCATTATTCGCAAACTACCTGCTGTAGAAACTTTGGGCAGTGCGACAGTTATTTGTTCCGACAAAACTGGCACGCTGACTGAAAACCAAATGACAGTCCAGGCTATCTATGCAGGAGGGGAGAGATATACCGTTAGTGGCACGGGTTATGCTCCTGAAGGCGAAATTGTAGTTGCAAAAACAGCAGAATCTTCAACTAAAGGTTCTGGTTTGAGTAACAAACATCTCAAACACAAGGTTGTTCTCTTGGAATGTCTCAGGGCGGGACTACTGTGTAGTGACTCTCATATAGAAGTGAAACAAGGAGAATGGGTTGTGTTGGGCGATCCGACTGAAGGAGCATTGATTGCTGCTGCTAATAAAGTGGGATTTACTCAAGCCGATTTAGCAGAAGCAATGCCCAGACTAGATGTAATTCCTTTTGAGTCCGAGTATCAATATATGGCAACTTTGCACGAGGCAGAAAATGACAGAGACTCTTCATCAAGAATAATTTACGTCAAAGGTTCGGTTGAGGCAATTCTTTCTCGCTCCAAGCAAATATTAGACCTTGAAGGTAATCTCGAACCTATACAGTCACAAATAATCTCTAATGAAGCCGATCGCATGGCCGCCAAAGGATTGCGAGTCTTAGCCTTCGCCCAAAAATCCGTACCAGAAACACATGGTTCACTCCAGCACCAAGATATTGAAACAGAACTGGTATTTTTAGGATTACAGGGAGCGATTGACCCTCCCCGAAAAGAAGCGATTGAAGCGATAAGAGCCTGTCAATCGGCAGGAATTGAGGTCAAGATGATCACGGGCGATCATGCCGTTACTGCTAGTGCGATCGCTTCGAGCATGGGATTGCAGCATCAAGGCGGAGTTTTGGCATTTACAGGGCGAGAACTCACTCAGATGAACGAACTTGAACTAACTAATGCCGTAACCGACGGAGTTGTGTTTGCTCGGGTTGCTCCCGAACAGAAGCTGCGCCTAGTCGAAACTCTGCAAGCTACAGGAAAAGTAGTAGCCATGACGGGGGATGGAGTTAATGATGCTCCCGCTCTCAAACAGGCAGACATTGGTATTGCTATGGGTCAAGCGGGAACGGAAGTAGCTAAAGAGGCAGCCGACATGATTCTCACCAATGATAATTTTGCCTCAATTGAAGCCGCAGTCGAAGAAGGGCGTACAGTCTATCGCAATTTACTCAAGGCGATCGCTTTTATCTTACCCGTCAACGGTGGCGAATCGATGACCATTGTAATTAGTGTCTTGCTAGCAAGGGCTTTACCAATTTTATCCTTACAGGTCCTTTGGCTTAATATGATTAATTCCCTGGCTATGACCGTTCCTTTAGCCTTTGAGCCCAGATCGGCAAAAACAATGGATCGACCCCCCCTCCCTGCCAACGAACCACTACTCGATCGCAAATTGTTGATGCGTATCTTGGTTATTTCTTTATTTAATTGGCTATTAATTTTTGGCGTATTTGAATGGATTAATAGTACTACAGGTAATATCGACTTAGCTCGGACAATGGCAATTCAAGCTTTAGTAGCAGGAAGAATTTTTTATCTTTTAAGTATTAGTCAATTAGGAGCGGCTCTAGTTTCAATCATTCGAGGCAGGGTAGCAAAAATCACCGATACTCCTGCTATTGTTATCGGTATCGTCGGCACGATAGTTTTGCAGGTCATCTTCAGTCAATGGAGTTTGATGAATAGTTGGTTCTTGACTGCGCCACTTGAGGTAAATCAATGGCTAATTTGTTTTTTGCTTGGTTTGCCCATAATTCCGATAGCAATATTGGTCAATCGTTTCGATCCTCTTGATTAATTTTTAGTAAGACAGTAAGACAGTCAATAGCCCAAAAATTGCTAAGTACCAAATTAATTTCAGTGATTCCTTCAATAGCGATCGCCACTTAAAGAGAATACGATGAAAAATAAAACTATAGCTATCTCACCATAAATGTTGCTCAATAAAAAGCCATCAGAGAAGATGAATAAATATTTAACAACCGCCATTTCTCTCGTTGGCATGACCACTGGAATCTGGTTAACTTCAGAAAACGTGGCAAGAGCAGATCACTCATTAGCAAGTGCCATGTCCGATTCTGAAACGATCGCGCAAGTAGTAACTCAGATTCAGTCCTCTAACGGTGTTGTTTGTGACACGGATAACTCGAATCAAATCTATTACTATCCGTCTGAGCAAGGGGAATCAGGAAGTGCCTGGAAACAGATTGCCCTGTGCTTTCAAAACCAAGATTCTCTGGTGAAAGCACGAGAGTATTTCGTGAATGGCGGTTCTTTAGGTTTCTACGGTGCATCTGGTATTGTAGGCGTGCTGGTCGTTTCTTATACTTGGGATGATTATCGAGCGGGAAACCTAATTTCTATTGAATATAAATGATGCGGGTAAAGTAGTACCACGTCTAGGCTAAAATGCTGGGCTGATTCCCCCAAGGCGAGCGACCCACAGAGCCTATCAGCCCCGTTCGCCGAAAGGCGTTTATCCTCATTGCGGTGGGTGCAAGGGCAAGAGTGCGGCTTGAGCGTGAATGCGCGAGAAAGGGGTTAGGGGCTGAAAATAATTTTAATACTTAATAATATTAGCCTAGACGCGCTCTTTTGGTTGGGTTTCACTATCGTTCTAACGCCACTTGCAGAAGACGGAGGATACCTCCACGACGCGAAGCTAGTCCTAAAGGATAAGCTTCGCAAATGCTAAAGCATACCGCTTCGAGACCGAAGGGAATCCTTTAGGGCAAATCATGCACGGGCAACCCAGTGGCTCCCCAACCTACCAAGTCTCTTATTACTTTTGAGAGATGGTATAATTTTAGACTGATATTTTATCTAAGTGCTGTAATTCCTCTAATACTCCCGACACAGATGCTCTTAACGCCTGATGCACTGCTTCCATTTTGGCTAAGTCTGGCTGGTGAGTCCATTCATTCATGAAAAACTTTTTGACTTCAATAGCTAATACGCAGGCAGAACGAGGAAAATTCGTGTGAATCCACTTACTAAAATGTCCTCCTTTAAACTTAACGTTTTCTCGAATATCTAACTGTCTACCTAGAAAATCAAAGCGTCTCATATCGTGGATAAATCGCTCGAGCACAGGTTGCCAATATTCTCGGTCAAGAGTTCCCGTTCCTAAATTGATCTCTGGATTGTGTAATTCCTCAGCAGGAGAAGCGTGCATTCCCTGACGATAGTGGTTGTAGGTATGCAAATCGTAAACAACAAAGCGTCCGTAGCGTTGTTCCAATGTCCGACAAATTTGACCAACTTTAGTATAGAAAGCATCATACTCCGCTAAAGTTCGTTCGATTAAATCCTGGGGCGGTTGTTCGTGCCAAACTTTGAAGCCCCAAGAATCTTCGGGGTTGAGATAAATAGCTCGATCGCGGGGACGATTGAGATCGAGTTCAAAACGCGATCGCAAAACCACCAGCCTCGTTTGGGCAATGTTTGTCCAGGCAGCCGTAAAAGGATCTTCTTCCCGCTTGCGCTCGTCTGAGCTAATAGCCATCAGCTGTTTTACTTCCGAGCGTACATAATGACCGTCGTGAAGAGCTACGGCAACCATTGGTTGGTGTCCCTCTGTTGATATCCAAAGCTGTGACATATCTTTCTCAATCTTTTTGTTGGTATGAATTTGTAGACAAACTAGTACTTTGTTATTAAATTACCCAGATAGTTAAAAAACATCTGTTAAATATAAACATTGACAGACTAAAAAATTTGTTAGACAGCAGACACAAAGCCATATTTAATTAACGTGATTGTTCAACGAGAAGTATTGACTCTTGAGACTCAATACTCGGTGCAACTGGGTTAGACTACGACAAGCAGATATAACAGATATTTCTCGCTCTCCCGAAGGGAGAGGGAACAGGTAATAGGTAATAGGCAAAAGTTTGGTTGTTGCCTCTTGTCTTGAATTACTTATGGCTAATTTGGGCAACAGTAGTTTTTAGTGCGTTGAACAGTATTGAGATCATAAGCGATCGCTCTGTGGTCATACCAGCGCAAACAAGCAGTTTAATCGAAAACCCTATATTACCAAATAGATAACCATGCAAATTACTACAGCCGAGAGAACTAAACAAATCCCAGAAATTCTCAGTCAACGTCTGCCTCTGAGAGCAAAAATTGCTACTGCTGAATCAAATTTGCGCTCGCTGGCTCATTCATTAGAAAATTTAGCTGCAAATCGCGATCGCTTAATTATTCAACAGCGGAGTGGAACATGGTCGGGTTTCCCGACCGTTTCCTCCGCTCAAGTTAGTGAACCAGAAGCCCAAAATCTACAGCAACTAAATTTCCACCGCCTGCAAACTCAAATTCAATCTCAGTTAACAGGATTAAATTTGCTCAAAAGTCGCTTTAATCGCGACACGATCAATTATTGGGGTTATTGGTCGTGCGGGACAGGGAAAAAGCCGTTTATTACAGAGTTTGACAGGACTATCTAATAACGAAATACCTACAGGCGATCGCGGACACTGTACGGGAGTTCGCAGTACAATTCAACATCAACCTGGAATAGATACCTACGGCGAGATTACTTTTCATTCCGAGCATTCTTTTCTACAAGAAGTCATCGCTCTCTACTACCAAGATTTAGATTTGGGTCAAGTACCCTACAGTTTAGCTGAGTTTGCTAATAATCCTTTGCCGTCTTGTCCCACTCATCTAGCTAATACGGCAGTAGCGGCAGGGAAATACGAGTATCTTGAAAGATATCACCAGCATCTCCCTCAATATCGTCATCTATTGTCAAAATCAACCCCAATTAAGCTTATTAAACAGCAAATTAGAGAATATGTGGCTCAAGATAACCTTGCAGGGGAACGAGTCTATTACAACTATCTTGCAGTCAAAGCAGCCAAAATATTTTGTCCTTTTCCCCATCCCGATATCGGACAAATTGCTTTGATTGATATGCCAGGATTGGGAGATACAGGAGTAGGAGACGAAAGTAGACTAATTGAAATTTTGGCGCAGGATGTCGATCTAGTATTGTTTGTTAGAATGCCTCGACCAATGAGAGATTTTTGGGCAGATGTAGATGTCAAGCTTTACGATGCAGCCAATTCTGCTTTAACCGCTTTACCTTTTAAACAATGGTCATTTCTAGTTCTCAATCAAACTAGAAAAGATTCTCCCATCGGCGATAATTCTATTCTCTGTCAAGATTTAGCAAGCGATCGCGAAAATAAAGGACTGTATTTTGCTGACTGTATTACGGCTAATTGTGCAGATGTATCTGCAACTAATCAAGATCTTCTTGACCCTGTATTGAATTATTTAGTTGACAATATTACCAAACTCGATCGCCAGTACACATCTTCTTGTCAGGATGGATTGCTCCAGCTGCAACAGCAGGTAGCAGTAGAATTAGAGCGAGCAACTAAGGTATTAAAGGGTTTTGCATCAAATAATTATTTTCCCAAATTTGTCGAACTGTTTGAGGAGCTTTGGGTAGAATTAGCTAGTGGTTTGGAAGGATTGCTGCAAGATTTACAAGCCGAGAGAGATTTAGAAAACTGGAAATTCAAGCAGCAGGTAGAAGCTGCTGTGGCTGCTTGTCGTGAGGACAATGGTATTCCCACAGAGGATGAGATTGAAAAGCTGCGCCATAGCAAGGGAGGATATCCTAATGCTTATTACGAGTATCTCAACGAAATTCGCGCTCATCTATCCCAACATTTTCTACTTCTAGATGATGTTCTCAAACAGGAAATAAATAAAGTCAAAGCTCAAGTTGCTCAGATACTAATAGAACAAGGTAAATTAGGCAATATAACCGCAGCTAGGGAGTCAGAATTTATTGATGCGATCGCCGAAATAATTCCTGACCATTTAAACCGCCTCAAGTTAGGTTTTCAAACCTTAGCTCAATTCGATCTTTCCTATCGAGGTTTAATTCAGCACCGTATTCGCCAACATCTTGACGATCTCATTCCTGATGAAACCTCCTTGCAACTTTCTCCTTCTCCTTCTGCTGCTGAAGTATTAAGCTGTTTAAATTCCCTCCACGCTGAAGCTATCTATAAATGCGAAACCGCTTTAGACGATCTGTTAGCCGAACCCAATCAAGCTGCATTTGCAATTGTCGAAGAGTTTTTAGACCGTATTTTAAGAGCCAAAAAAGTTAGACAAGAATGGTTGAAATTCTTACAAGAAATCTACGATCGATTTTGGCTAGAGGAATTTGCCGAGTTTGCTCATAATAATAAAATAAGCCAGCAGTGGATTGTAGGAGTCGAAAGCGCGATCGCAGCCAATCAAAAAGACAATTTTCAGCCATTTGGGTATTGATCCCGCTTTTGGGACAAGCAACTTTGAAGCTTAATCTTAGGAAATTTTAATGCAAGAATTAAAAATCACTATGCTGGGTGCAAGTGGAGTAGGTAAGACTACTCTCTTGACAGCAATGTACGAACAATTTGAAAGCAACATTGGTAACACCAATCTGCAACTGACTCCCGATGATGAAAGTGCTGCCATCCTTCAAGATCGTTTAATCGAGTTGAAAAGTTTACTCGATGTCTTTGAAGCTAGAGGCAGAGTAGGAATCGAAGGCACAGAGGCAATGGCTGGGCCTGAGTCTTTACGCTCCTTTACTTTTGGCTTAGGTAAAAAAGGCGAAACGCCATCTCTTAATTTACGCTTTTATGATTACCCAGGAGGATATCATGCAACTCAAGCTACCAAAGAAGAAAAAGAATTTGTCACCAAAATCTTACGCGAATCAACAGCCGTTTTGATTCCTATTGATGCTCCTTCTTTAATGGAAAAAGACGGTAAATTTCACGAAAAAATTAATCGCCCTCAGCAAATTAAAGCTTTATTCAATGCAGCATATCAAAATTTAGACTCTCCTCGCTTAGTAATCTTTGCTCCTATAAAATGCGAGAAATACTTAAAAAATAACCAAACTGCTAAAGAGTTATTAGAGAAAGTTAAACAAGGATATGCACCATTGCTAGATCACTTTAATTCTGCAAGCTTAAATCCTTGGATTGCTAATGTAATTACTCCCGTACAAACAGTTGGTAGCGTTATTTTTTCCCGCCTGGAAGTAGACAGCGAGAATAATCCTCGTTTTTATTTCCGCAAAACCCGACATGATGCTCAATATTCTCCAAGCGATAGCGAACAGCCTTTACGTTATCTGTTACGTTTTCTATTGAAACTTCATCTTGATTCGAGACAATGGAAATTTTTTAATTTTCTCCGCAGTTGGTTGGAGTTAGATAATTATCTCAAAAAAGCAGTTAACGAATTTGCTCGTGGTTGTAAAACTAACGGCAGTTTTGCTGTAGTCAAAGGCGAAAAATGGCTAAATATTTAAAAGACAACAAAAAATGGCAATTTATCTTCAAAGTCGTGGCAAAAACCAAGACCAAGATTATCGTTGGTTAAGAATAAAATCAAATGAATCTTATCCCGAAAATCCTGATTTTTTAAGTCAGAGATTACTCCGCCGTACAACGACGGAGCCTGCTCTGACCGTTGATCAATCAATCGACAATTTGACATTAAAACCAGTAGATTTAATTGAAAGTCAAAAGTTTTCAGTTATTTTAGTTGCTCGTAGAAATGATTATTGCTTATTGATTACTGGCTTAAAAGCAAGAGAAGAACGAACCGATTTTACAGGTCGAGCAGTCCGCAATTCCCTTCTGTGGATTGGTCAAAAAGATCCTGAGAACATAATAATCCGTTCTTTATTAATTCGGGCTTTACGCGGTGAATTAGAGCGAGAAATAGATCGAACTATTAATATTGCTGGACAATATGGTTTTGAAGTAGATTACCAACTTCTCAAAGATTTATTAAATTCAACCTTGGCAATAGCCAATAATCAAAATACAGATTTAAACGGCAAAATTGGCAAAAATTCTGAATTATTAAGGCAAGAGTTAGCTTTAGAATTAGAAACTAATATTCTTCCACCTCAAGAAGGGTTGCTAGTTTTAATTACGAGTATTAAATCAGCTTCTGCTCTAAAAGCAACTAACGTATGGCGTGGCTTATCTAACAGAGTTGAGTTTGAATTTCAAAAATATTCTTGTTTAACAAATCAAAATCAACAGAGTCAAAAAAAAACCATATTCCTGGGTATAGCGATCGCGCTAATCTTGATAATCGCGATCGCGCTTTTGATGCTCAAATTCACAACCCCACAGAAACCGCAGCCCGAAATTATCCCGACCCCTTCGACAATCCCGAAGAATTCGCCGACTACATCAAAAGCAGAATTGAATCCCTCAGTCAATCTAATCAAAACCAGATCGAGATCTTTACCTATATTCAACGAAGATTATGGGATATAAATAAGATTCAAAATTTCAATCTTTGGGAATTTCCCAACATCAAACAAGTAATTTTGAATGAGATAGATTGTTTGTTTCAAGAACTTGATGAAATGAAATAGCTATGGTTTAAGTCTGTTCAATAATTGACAATTAAATTACTTTGCGTTTAGCGATTAGCTAAAGATAGAAACCACGAAGCTAGTAAGATTAACCAAGTTGATTAATTGAATAACAAAAGCGATCGCCGCGAGAAATTGATTCTCCATGCACTACGGGACGATTATCTGTATAGGCAGTATGGCGATAAACTAACAAAGGATGACCCAAAGGTACATCTAAATATCTACTAAGTTCTAAACTGGCGTTAGTACATTCAATAATTGCTTCGACCCGCTTAATTTTCCAGTTATTATGTTCTAAAGTCGGAAAGGTCATGTTTTGCTTTAACTGTGATTCGAGCTTCTGTCCTATCTCTGGAAGAATATAGGTAATATCTACACATCCTGGTTCTCGATCTGCTAACAAAAGTTTTTTTTGCAGATAAGCAGTCGGATTATCTGATGATAATTGCAGAATTTTTTGGATTTCTGTTGGTGCTGTAACACGTTCAAAAGTGAGATTTTGCAAGGATAGTTTGATTCCTTGATTTGCTAAATCATCTTCTAGAAACGTTAGAGGATTGGAAAGCGTATAAACTACCTTACGCTTGCGGGTAACAAACGCTCCTTTCCCCTGATGGGTCATCACTAAACCTTGCTGAACTAAATTGGCGATCGCTCTTCTGATCGTAATTCGGCTGACTTGCCATTCTTCAATTAGTTTTCTTTCACTAGGTAATTTATCCCCTGGTAAATAATGTCCATCGAGCATTCGCTGATGTATCTGTTCGGAAATATCGATATGAAGTGGTATTTGTTTTCGTCTTGTCAAATTTATTTAATTGGTAATTAATGTGACCAAATTATTATAACAAGTTGCTATAATCAGCCTAAAGCAAACTTATTATAACAAGTACTCCGATAGAGTCAGGTCATGAATACTCAAGTTACAACCAAAGCAGCATCTTGTTATCAGCCGAAAATTTTAAATGCCCCATTGAAAATCCTAAATAAACGTTCCAATTGGCGAGGATTAATCCAGTTAGCTGGACATATCTGTGTAATGGCAAGTAGTGGCTATTTATGGACAACGGCCGATCATTGGCTCATCAAAATACCAGCATTGATTATCTATGGCTTCAGTTTTGCTGTCATGTTTGCACCCTTACATGAATGTTCTCATCGAACCGCTTTTGCCAACAATCGTCTCAACGATTTTGTTGCTTGGGTAGCTGGACTTTTATCTTTTTACAACAGTGATTTTTTCCGTCGCTATCACAAATGGCATCATCGCTATGCTCAAATCAATGGCAAAGATCCTGAACTAGACGATCCTCAACCCAGTAACTTTAGGGAATATTTATTAGCATTAAGCGGTTTCAACTGGTGGGTTGGGAAATTCACAAGTCATTATCGTCTAGCTACAGGTAAGCCAGGAGATTATTTTTATATCGCTGAGGATGCACGAGATGAAGTAATTAGATCGACTCGCCTGCAACTAGCAGTTTATGGTATTGCGATCGCTATTTCTCTAATCTTCAAGCAGCCTTGGTTTTTCACACTTTGGTTGCTACCTTTAGCTGTAGGACAGCCAATTTTACGATTTATTTTGTTAGCCGAACATACAGGATGCACTAACAATGATAATCCTCTAACTAACACCCGCACTACTCTAACCTGGTTTTCTTCGATGATGTGGAATATTCCCTTTCATGCCGAACATCACCTTTACCCTTCTATTCCCTTTCATGCTTTACCCCAAGCACATCAGCAGTTAAAGGAGCATTTTGAAGTAGTCGAGGACGGTTATTTAAAAGTGCATCGAGGTATTGTGGCATCCCTTCGCCCAAACCAGAATTAGTATCGAATTAATGTAAATTATGGTTGAAACAGCAGATATTGTTGTTTTAGACAGTGGCTGTATTAGTACTGCGATCGCTTAACCATAATAGCCAAATTTTTTTTAGTCTAGATTAGATTTTCTTAAGCTTAGATAAGCACTTATCTTAGTTTGATTCTACAAATCCAGCTTGATTTATAACTTTTGATAGAAGCAAACTATACAATCAAACACCAAATTAAAAACTTAATTTTATTTACAGATCGACTGCAATTATTTATTAATTAAGTCTTAATTTTTTCGGCTTCATTATTAATAGATCATTGTCTAAATTTGAAACATAACGTTATTGTTTAGCAGAAAATTATGGTTTCTACCCCAAAGAATTCTCAACAAACATCCCAAAACTTAACGTCTGAAGAACTGAGAAAAATAAACGCATATTGGCGTGCTTGTAATTACCTTGCTGTTGGTATGATCTATCTACGAGATAATCCGCTGTTAAAACAACCTTTAAAAGCAGAACATATCAAACATCGTTTATTAGGGCATTGGGGTTCGTCTCCAGCACTCAGCTTTACCTATATCCATCTCAATCGATTAATCAAAAAATACGACCTCAATTCAATCTTTATTGCAGGGCCAGGACACGGTGCGCCAGGAGTATTAGGGCCTGTATATTTAGAAGGAACATATTCGGAAATTTATCCTGATAAAAGTGAAGACGAATCGGGAATGCAGAAGTTTTTTCGTGAATTCTCTTTTCCTGGTTACATCGGTAGTCATTGCACCCCCGAAACTCCAGGCTCGATTCATGAAGGGGGAGAACTAGGCTACAGCATATCTCATGCCTATGGTGCAGTATACGATTATCCCGATCTAATTGCTGCTTGCGTTGTAGGCGATGGCGAAGCCGAGACAGGGGCATTGGCAACCGCGTGGCATTCCAATAAGTGGCTCAATCCCATTCGTGATGGGGCAGTATTGCCGATTTTAAACTTAAATGGCTATAAAATCGCTAATCCGACCATGCTGGCTCGTATTAGCCGCGAAGAACTGGAAAATTTATTTAAAGGTTATGGTTATACTCCATATATAGTAGAAGGGTCAGACCCAGAAACCATGCACTCTCGGATGGCAACAGTTATGGAAGAGTGTATCGTTAAAATTCGGGAGATACAACAAGAAGCCCGTAGCCAAAACAAAGCCTTTCGACCCCGTTGGCCGATGATTATTTTGCGGAGTCCTAAAGGCTGGACAGGGCCTAAAGAAGTAGATGGACGTAAAGTCGAAGGATTTTGGCGATCGCATCAAGTTCCCATGGGAGGAATGCACTCTAACCCAGAACACGTCAAGCTCCTAGAAGAATGGATGAAGGGCTATAAGCCAGAGGAATTATTCGATCAAAATGGTACTTTAATCCCTGAGTTAAAAGAATTAGCTCCTGTGGGGATTAAGCGCATGAGTGCTAACCCAGTAGCTAACGGTGGTTTACTCCGTAAGGATTTAATGTTGCCAGACTTCCGTGACTATGCCGTGGCAATAGACAAGCCAGGAACAGTGGAAGTAGAAAATACCAGAGTATTAGGTAAGTTTCTCCGAGATGTCATGAAAAACAACATGACCAATTTCCGTGTCTTTGGCCCTGATGAAACCGCTTCTAATCGTCTGCAAGATATTTATGAAGTAACTAAAAAAACCTGGATGGCGGATTATCTCCCAGAAGATGAAGGTGGAAGTCAATTATCTCCTGACGGTAGAGTCATGGAAATGTTGAGCGAACATACCCTAGAAGGTTGGTTAGAAGGATATCTGCTCACTGGCAGACATGGCTTTTTCCACAGCTATGAAGCTTTTATTCATGTAATTAGCTCGATGTTCAATCAGCACGCCAAATGGTTGGATATTTCTAAAAAACACGTTCCTTGGCGCTCTCCTGTTTCCTCTCTCAATATCTTGCTCTCTTCCGTAGTCTGGCGACAAGACCACAATGGTTTTTCCCATCAAGATCCAGGCTTTATTGATGTGGTAACTAATAAAAGTGCCGATGTTACCCGCATTTATTTCCCACCCGATGCTAACTGCTTGCTTTCGGTTGCCAACCACTGTTTGAAAAGCAAAGATTACATCAACGTGATTGTGTCTGACAAACAGATGCACCTGCAATATTTAACAATGGATCAAGCAATTAAGCACTGTACTAAAGGCATTAGCATTTGGTCGTGGGCGAGCAACGACGACTATGGTAAAGAGCCTGATGAGCCTGATGTAATTATGGCGTGCTGTGGCGATATTCCGACGATGGAATCATTGGCAGCTACGGCAATTTTGCGCGAAGAATTTCCCCAACTAAAAGTTAGATTTATTAATGTCGTCGATCTTTATAAGCTACAGTCAGAAGGTGAACATCCCCACGGTTTATCTAATAAAGAATTTGATACTCTGTTTACTGCCAATAAACCCGTGCTGTTTAACTTTCATGGCTATCCTTGGTTGATTCACAAGCTGGCATACCGCCGTACTAATCAAGAGCGCATCCACGTTAGGGGCTACAAAGAACTGGGTAATATTAACACCCCACTACAGCTAGCAATTATTAATCAAATTGATCGCTTTGACCTGGTAATTGATGTGATCGATTACGTTCCTCAGTTGGGTTCTCGTGCTGCTCACGTTAGAGAAAGGATGAGGGACGAAATCATCGATAATCTCGCTTATGCCAAAGAACACGGCATGGATAAGCCAGAAATTACTAACTGGAAATGGATGGTTTAGAAGTTAGAAGTTAGAAGTCAGCCCTAAAGCACTAGCCCTAAAGGATTAGCGCCTGGAGGCGCATCCTTCGCGTCGTCCTTTAGGACTGCTTCAAGAAGCTACGAGACCGAAGGGCGGAGTGCGGTTTATCCGTGAATCCGCGATTGCCCTAAAGGACTCTATCACGGATACCGCTTCGCGACACGAAGTTAGTCCTTTAGGGCATATAGCTTCGCGTCGCAAATCATGCACGGGCATAAAGTTAGAAGTAGGTGCGAATCGCCCGTACAGAAGTTAGAAGGTAGTCTATTGACCATAAGTAAGAGGAAATATTTGATTACTGCTCATTGTTTAGCTTCTAACCTTTTTTTGTCAACATCTTATTCTCTTCACGATTACTTTTTCCAGTAGATAAACAAAAACTTTTTAGGAGTAAGCAATGCAATGACAATATCTCAGGACAGATCTAAGAATCAGGTTGTAATTGAAGACGATCGCACTGGCTTAGATACCGCTACGATTAAAAGAGCGATCGCTGTTGCCGAATTGATGCGCTTATTAGTTGACGAGCATAGTTTGGATTGGGATCGAGCTTGGAAAATTACTCAAAGTACTTTGGGATACACTTAATATGAAATTTGCCTTGAACGGTGGGTTAACTATTGGTACTCTTGATGGGGCAAATGTCGAAATTAGTTCCGAAGTAGGTGAGTCAAATTGCTTTTTGTTTGGCTTAAAAAGTGGCGAAGTAGACAAATTAAAAGCTGAGGGTTACAACCCTGAGAAATATTACGCCGAAAATAGCGAACTTAAATTAGTTATCGATTGCCTGGCTGCGGGTGATTTTTCTGAGGGAGACAAAGAATTTCAACCTCTGGTTGATAAACTGCTCAATCAAGATCCCTTTTGTTATTAGCCGACTATCAATCGTATATCGAATGTCAGGAGCGAGTCGATCGAGCCTATAAAGAGCGAGAAAATTGGACGCGGATGTCTATTTTTAATGTAGCGCGGATGGGTAAGTTTTCTAGCGATCGCTCTATTAGAGAATACTGTCAAGATATTTGGCATACTCAAGCCGTACCAATTGAACTACAAGAATATAAGCAAGCTGATGCAGCATTGCCAGTCACCGATTAGCAATAAACTATTATTTCTTGCTTACAGTAGTTTTTATGCTTGATAGACTACGCTGTTGATTAGTTAGCTCTTAGCTTTTTGACTTGTATGTTCCACTCAACCGAAAAGCGCAGTAAGATTCTTCGCCAGTGCCTTAACCAAATTCATTTAAAATAAAAAGTAATAAACAGTAAATAAGCGTCACATCACTTTTCATGAATACTTGGCAAGCTGATTTTTACTATCTTCCATCACTTTCAGTCAGCCAAGATAGACAATGGGAATTGGTAATTTGTCAGGCTGACGGGGTTTTGTCTAATCAGACAAAACCAAAAGTTTACTTGGCACAATGTTCTTCTAGAGAGGCTAATGCTTCTTGGTTAGAGCAGCAAATATTGTTAGCAGCAAAAGAGTTACCCGACAAAATTCAAGTTTTTCGCCCTCAAGCGCTCGGTTTATTAGGTGTTGCAGCAAACAAGCTAGGTATTGAAGTTGAAGCGACTAGAAATACAGAGGCTTTAAAACAAATATTAAGCCAAAGACATAAAAACAATCTTCACTATAATCCTCTGGAATTAGAAAAGCCCCCGCCACAAGCATTACCAGAAAATCTTTGGGGCGAACAATGGCAAATAGCCAATATAGCTGCGGGGCAAATTATCGATTTGTTTAGCGATCGCCCCATACCAATATGTAGTTTACCAGAGAAATTTTATCCAATTAATTTAGGACTTGGTTCTGATATTTTTCTTCCTGGTATTGTCGTCTACGGTGGCAAAAAATCAATGCAGCTGGCTCGTTGGATCGAGCAGCAGATACCAGCCTTGATTAACTATATTCCTACGGAGGTGGGCAAGTCTGGAGGCTTTATTTTAGAGACAGGTTTAGTCGATCGCTGGGTGTTTAATACTTTTGAATCCGAACAGGCTGCCGAGATCGCCAAAAGCTATGAAGAGAAGAAACAAATTAGTCAAGGACTGCATTTTTTGTTAATTCAACCAGATGATTCAGGAATGACAACTACGGCTTTTTGGTTACTAAGACAGAGTATTGATTTGCCATAAATTTTTCAGACAACCTCTAAATTTCCTAATAGAGTTTTTGCTTCTGGCTGAAAGATAATTTTCATATTTGACTCCTGTTTATTGCTTTAAATAAACTGTAACTATTTAACTTTCAATCTACAAAAAAAAAAGCATGATAAGTATGAGTAAAATTAATAGTTAAACATCGCATCTCAAAATAGCCTGTAAAATAATTTGTTGAGGGAGCAAACTAAATTAATCTAAGTTAGACATTCGACCCAAATATTCCGCAGAGATTGATAATTAGATTTATGAGTGCGATCGATCCATATAAACTGAAAATTTCACAGCTACAAATTTTAGTGAGGCTGCTTTACATCTAGAAATTTCCCAGTCAGCCGTTAATCATGCGATCGCAGCGCAGCAACTCATATCTTACCTGCATTAATTGCTCAGTTTGATAGTCAGTTTCCTTTAATTACCGTAAGCGTTACCGAGGCTGACGAACATATCGAGATTGAAAATATTTTGCGTTCAGGTAAAGCTGATATTAGTTTAATTGATTTACCCTGTTCCCAAAAGTTGGAAACTTGGGAAATTTATCGAGACGAATATGTGGTATTGCTATCCCACAGCTTAGATTTGAGCCAAACTAAACTTACTTGGAAAAAGTTGGCGACATATCCTTTAATTCTCTCAGGTATTGAAAGTTGTTCGACAACGATTCGTAGATATTTAGAGCGTTCAGAAGCATCAGTAAATATCGCTTATCAGATGCGCGAAGATTCAACCATTACCAGTATGGCAATGCAAGGATTAGGTGTTGCAATTATGCCTCGACTGGCTGCTCAACTTATCCCTGCTGAGCTTAAAGTGTATTCTTAATTCCTTTAGAAAGAGTTATTAAAGCAGCAGTTGTCAAAAATGCTCTCCACAGCCCAGCAGTTTTTGCTTATCTAGATACGCTGAGAAAACAGTAAGATTAATCGAGTTAAAAGAAGTAGCATCTTTCAGGTGATTAACATGGTTTCAATTCAAGAGCGGATTGTCGTAATTACGGGAGCGAGTAGTGGTATCGGCGCATCTTGTGCCAAAATGTTTGCTAAAGAAGGTGCATCGTTAATTTTAGCTGCTCGTCGTTTAGAAAAACTTAAAGTAGTTGCAGCAGAACTAAAAGAGGCTTATCAGAGCAAAATTCATTTATTAGCAATGGATGTTAGCGATCGCAACTTGGTAGCAAGTTCGTTTGCATCCTTGCCCGAATCTTGGCACAATGTCGATATTTTAGTCAATAATGCGGGATTAAGTCGAGGTCTAGATAAATTTCAGTCGGGGGATATTCAGAATTGGGAAGAAATGATCGATACTAATATCAAAGGTTTACTGTATGTAACGCGATCGCTTTTACCAGGAATGGTCGAACGTCAACGTGGACATATTATTAATATTGGCTCAATTGCAGGACATCAAACCTATCCTGGGGGAAATATCTATTGTGCTACTAAAGCAGCAGTACGAGCCTTGTCAGAAGGGTTGAAACTAGATTTATTTGGTACTCCAATTCGTGTAACTTCCGTCGATCCTGGTACAGTAGAAACTGATTTTAGTAATGTGCGATTTCGTGGGGATACGGAAAAAGCTAAAAAGGTTTATCAAGGAATGAATCCCCTAACTCCTGATGACATTGCCGAGATTGTGGTTTTCTGTGCTACACGCCCTGCCAACGTCAATATGAGCGAAGTATTGGTGTTAGCCACAGATCAATCAAGCGCAACTATGATTAATCGACACTAGCTCAATCTATACCTGCAAACCTTTAAAGTGCGATCGCTCTAAGGATAGCAACAAAGATAACCGCACTTTTGCCAGCCAAAATAAAAATGTCAAAAATGTTGAAAAGATAAATCAGAAAAATTAGCAACCTTCATGCTCAATAAGAAAGCAAAAATCGAGAATTGGTCGATAAACAGATAAACCATCTGTGTTCTTGATGCAGTCGCTCTTTGTACGGCGCGTTTTGGGTAAGAATCTTCTTACAAGGCGCGTTTTGAGTGGGAAGCTTCCCACTCAAAAGCCGCCGCCCAAAAGCCGCCTTTGGAAACCAACAAGATCGCGGACGCGAAGCTTATACTAAAGCCCTAAAGGATTCACGGATAAACCGCACTCCGCCCTTCGGTCACATTTGCGAAGCTTATCCTAAAGGACTCGCTTCGCGACGCGAAGCTAGTCCTTTAGGGCATCGTCCGAAGGTGTCCCTGAACGGATACACCTGCGGATATACCATGCACGGGAATCCTTTAGGGCTGCATCGCTTTATCTGCGTTCATCTGTGGACAACATTTTTTGAATAATCTCTAAAACGTACTGGATTCGATAACTAAGTCTCCAATTACTTTTGATAAACGCTATAAAAGCTAAGAGCTAGAAACTAATTAGAAAACAATAAATCCTAATTGAGTTTTAGATGATTCACTTGTAAGCTTAGATTGATTACTTTAGTAATCCAGACTATTCTTATGTACGGGTTTTATTACTAAGTAGTATTAATGTAGTATTTTTAATAGCCACACTTTTTTCGGCTGTACGACAAACATAGCGGACTGCACAAGCACCCCAAAATTAATCTAAGGCAATCTCGATCTTGATTTAAAATGACACATACAATTTTATTCCAAAAGTTTCGACGCACTTTACACAAAGCCTATGGTCAAGATCTTGACAGTATGGGAGTTGCTGAATCTCAAGCTTCCAAAACAGCTAAATATAAACGCAGAAAATTTCTGAAAATGGGTACTTTGGCTGGGGGTGCAGCGATCGCAACAACCGCAATTCCTTTCGCCAAAGCAGCCCAAAGCCGATCGACCACGCCAAAAATCGCGATCGTGGGTGGCGGCATAGCAGGTTTAAATGCTGCTTACCAGTTGAAAAAAGCAGGATTAGAAGCCACTGTCTATGAAGCTAGATCCCGCGTTGGTGGACGCATTCATTCTGTTACGGGAGTAGCAGGAGAAGAATTAGTGACAGATTTAGGTGGCGCGTTTATCAATACCAATCATGAAGATATGTTGGCATTGGTAAAAGAATTTAACTTAAGCTTGTTTAATCGCGTTGCAACTGCCGAAAAATTACCCTTCCCCACCGAAGGATATTTCTTTAATGGCAGATTGTATCCAGAAGCGGAAGTAGCTGAGAAATTGCGCCCTATTGCCCGACAGATTGTCGCTGATGCTACTTTATTAGAGCAAGATTCTGAACAATATGCACCTATTTTTGATCGCCTTTCCGTAGCCCAATACTTAGAACAACACGCCGATCAGATCACCGAACCCTTTATTAAAGTTTTACTGGAAAATACAATTCGCACTGAATATGGTGTCGAACCAGAATCATCTTCAACCTTGCATTTACTCTATAATCTTACTACTGTTGAAAACAATAAGGTTACAGTTTTAGGCGGAAGTGACGAAACCTACGTGGTGCAAGGCGGTATTGGTAAAATCACTGAATCTTTAGCCGCAGCATTGCCTCAACAGATTCAAACTAGAAAGCGTTTACAAGCAATCAGATCGGATGGAGATGGTTATCGCTTGACATTTAGCGATCGCTCAACTGTTAATGCAGATTATGTAATTATTGCTATTCCTCTGGCTGTGCTGCGTAATCTCGATCTCCAAGTTAAATTAAAACCTAAATTCAGAAAATTTATTCGAGAAGTAAACTTGGGTCAAAACGAAAAAGTATTTGCTGGTTTTAAAGAACGGGTTTGGCTACAAAAACAGGGATTTTCGGGAAGTATTTGGACTGATCTTGGTTTTTCAACCATCTATGATGAAACCCAACGTCAACCAGATGCAGCAACTAGTGCTTTGACTTTTTTCCTAGGAAGCAAAGAAGTGACCGCAATCAGTTCAGAATCTTTATCTTCTGTCCAACAATCCTTTCTAGAACGCTTTGAGCAAATTATTCCCCAGGCAAAATCTGCGGCAACAGGCAAATTTTTCCGTACTAACTGGTGTCAAGATCCTTTAACCACGGGAGGTTATACTAATTTTGAACCTGGACAATATACAGAATTTAGTGAGTTTCTCTACGTCGAATCAGAAGTTCCCGAAGAACGTCAAAACGTTGTTTTTGGCAATCTTATTTTTGCAGGAGAACATTTTAGTGATGAATTTTATGGCTATATGAATGGTGGGGCTCAAACAGGAAGACTCGCAGCAGCAGCTATCACTACAAAAGTTGGTGTGGTAAAAACTTAGAGAATATAGTATTCGGCTGCGATCGCCAATGCCATCAATCGCGCATCATGGGTTCTTTTCGGTTTAATTTGCTCTCTGACAAAGCAGCAATTGACTAACTCAATGATTAAAGGTCAAAATTACTGTCACTGAAATCGTCAAACTGCAAACGAGCTGCCCCTAAATATATTCCTTGAGATTTTTCGCCCGCTGGAAAAGCAGTAACACCAAACAGATAAGTACCGCCAAAATCAGGATTGCGTTTGGGTTTCAAACCAACCGTAAAGGTAGTTCCAGGAGATATAGGTTTTGCTAGAGTTATCGTTACGGTTTCTGTTTCTGGATCGAATAGGGTTTCAGCGATCGCAATTTCCTCAGTTCTGTTTCTCGCTGTTCCCACTGCTGCGATCGTTTCATCGAGTCGATAGTCAATTTCATCTGTTCCCTGACGCAGATTGATAGTTATCTTTTGCAGTGGTTCGTCGGCTGTTTGAGGCAGAAGTAAAGTGAAATAGTATTTAGCTCCTCTGGCTCTAACAGCCCTAAAAGTAGTTATGGCATCGATTAACGTGGGCGGCTTGGCAAAAGCAACTGTCCCATCAGCTAGCTGAACTGCTTGAGTAGCTGAAACAGCTAATCCCCATAGACTTGTTCCCAATGCCAAAGTAATTCCTAATCGTCGAAATTTTAACATTATCCTATTCATTGGCTTATTTATTGTCTTGTTTAGTTAAAAATCAGCTATAGTAAATCATTAACTGCTAGCGCTAACAACCTGTCCACACGATTTATTAGCTGGAATTGCTTCCATCATCTTTTTCGGATCGGGAAGATTGAGATTACTCATCAACTGAATAAAATTGCTGCGATCTCTACCCACAAAGCGCGGATTCCAGCTTTTTTCTTCACCGATAGTTGAAACTGTCTGTCCCCGATAATCATGGGCGGGATAAACTAAAGTTGCATCGGGCAAAGTAAATAGTTTTTTGGTTACCGAATCGTACAACCTGCCTGCATCACCATTTTGAAAGTCAGTACGGCCACAACCACGAATAAACAAAACATCTCCAGTTAACACTCGTTCTCCATTGACCAAATAAGCCATGTGGCTGTCGGTATGTCCAGGAGTAGCGATCGCTTCAATCACAATTGAACCCAATTCTAAATCTTCTTCATCTTGGATATGGCGATCGGCACAATCAGCCTGAGCATTTTCAGGTACAATGCCAGAACAGCCAGTTAGCTCTCGCAGTTTACCCGTACCCGTAATATGATCGGCATGGATATGAGTTTCTAAGCAGTGACGCAGACTTAAATCCAATTCTTTGAGTAGTTGCCAATCTCTTTCCACCTGCTCTAAAACAGGATCGACTAGAATCGCCTCTTTTAATGCCAAATCCGCTAATAAATAAGTATAAGTACTAGATTCACTGTCATATAGCTGGCGAAATAACATCTTATCGCTTCCATCTTATAAGGTAGATTACTCCTCACTCTAAGATTAATCCAACAAATTGAGAAATCCGTGAGGTTATTTATTAGTTTATAACTATGCTAGGAGTAAGTGTCTTCGATCGCATTAGCGCTTTGACTATCTTGGAATTATGTGACTTTAGTAGGCGATCGCCTTGTAGAACAAATGCAGTAAGATTCGGAACGGTTCAAACAATTTCCCGCGTTTAAGCTAGATTAGATTAGGCATTGTTTTCTTAATTAAACATTATATATTCAACATAGATTAAGTATTTTAGATGTAAAAAAATAATTAACTTTTTTAAACTATTTCGCTACCGATTATATTTATTAGCTACTATTAGAAAAAGAGAAATGTTAGTTTCACAAATTGCAAGTAATATTCTGGCATTGTCGGGATAAAAGTAAATATTGTAAATATCGAATCACAAAAAGCTTAATCTAAAATACAGCTTTTTACTTCGGTTTTTATCGCTCTGCATCTCTTTTGCTAGAAATTAGTTTAAAAACACTTACTAGCTTTATTTTGCTATTTATAGTTTGAGGCTTATTGTTTGAGTAAATATACAATTCACAATAACCAGAAAAATATTTAAGGCTTAAAACTTATTTAATCAGCTAGACATTTTGCCAAGAATGTTGTTGATTTAAAGCTGTAAGAAAGTTGTTTGATTCGCTAAAAAGTTAGCAATAACTTTTTTTTAATAAGAACTACGATCGATATTGGTAAAAATTAATCAGCTCAAAATGGTGAATAGTTACGAATCAAAAGCCATTTACATAGTTTACTTGAGATTTTTTTAGGTGGCTTATTACTTAACTTGCAAGGAATAAATGTGATTTAGGTTAACTTCGTCATTTTGGTTGCATAAATGAATTAATCAGGAGAAATGACATGAGTAATTTATTGCATGAAGAAAGCCAATCCCATTCCTCTTCGGTAGATTCTGGAGAAATGAATCATGAAGAGATGAATCATGAAGAGATGCACGATTCAGCAACATCCATACTGAGCGTTCCCGACTTCAATGGAGACGGTAGTGTAGACAATGCTGACGTTCAAGATATCATCTCTCGTTACGAAGCAGTTGATGGAGACGATCTGTAGCATCCTTTATATGATTCAAATGCCAATGGAGCAATAGACAATGATGACCTAGAAAGCGTTATTCATGCTTTAGGCGAAGATGTGCCTCTGGTAGACCAGCAGATTGCCCAAGCGACTCAAGCCACAATGAAATATTATGGTTCAGGTGGACTAGAAGAGGCGATCGCTGATGGCTACATTCCTTTTACCCAAGAAGTTGCGGGACACGGTATCCACTATTACAATCTAGCTTTGTCTAATGAAATTGGGAACTTAGAAGAGTTGAATATCGAAACTCCTTTAGGTTTGAACTATGACAACGAAGGAAATCTGTTGGCTGTATTCTACACCCGCATTCCTGAAATTCAGAATGTAACACCAGAAAATCCTCTAGGCGATCTTGTGGTAAATCCAGCAGACGATTTTCCGCCCTCTTAGTTTGATAGTTTGACGGCTGATGATTGGCATATTTATCAAAATTTTTGGTTTGCAGGTCTTGGCAGCTCAAATTCAGAATTAGTTTATGGATTTGAAGAAGGTATACCCTTAGACGCTGCTGTTTCGCGCTTACAAAACATTGATTTTCAAATATTCCCAGCAACAGATGAAGGGTTTAGTCCCAAGTTTTGGATGTTACATGGATGGTTTCATTCGTTTAATTCAGCAGGTAATTTTGCTAATTTAGATTCGGATGTAGCTATTTATGCCCCAGAAGAATTAGGAGTACATGCTGGACATCATTCAGGCAATAGCGATCCTGTAATTGCAGGAACAGATGCAGGAGAAGGATTGCTCGGTACAAATAACAGCGATCGCATGAATGGCTTGAACGGTGACGATTGGATACAGAGCGGTCTGGGTGACGATTTTGTCTGGGGTGGTCAAGGCAATGACTGGATTAGAGGAGATGATAATTATGCCTCTGAAGGTGGCGATGATATGCTCTATGGTGGTCCTGGAGATGATTTGATTTTTGGACATGGTGGCAGCGATCGCTTATTTGGTGGTACTGAAGAAGATCGCCTAGTCGGTGGAGAGGGAGACGATTTATTAAGAGGAAGTTTAGGTTACGACATTCTGACAGGGGACGAAGGCAGCGATAGTTTTGTAATTGCTGTTGGTGAAGGTACAGACATCATTACTGATTTTCAAATCGAGTCTGATACTTTAGTGTTTTACACTGGCATTAATTCAGACACTGTTTCAATCACTCAGCTTGATAGTAACACTGCGCTTTCTTTTGGTAATCAAACTTTAGCTATTCTCAATGGAGTCAAAGCTGACGATTTAATCGCTGCGGGAGGTGATGTTTTTTTAGATGCTTAAGTCATCCGCGGTTAGTAGGGGCGAATAGCCGTTCGCCCCTACTTTAATTTCTGTTGTTCAAAAGCGGCGATCGCCGTATGGAGTGTAGGATAAATATGTTCGGCTCGAATATTTTTGAGAAACCCGGCTTTTTTTAGTTCAAGATATAAATCCTGTTTAACTCGCGTCATCGCAAAAACAATATTTTTAGCGGTTAATTCAGCTCTTAATTCTTCCAGCATATCAATAGCGGTGATGTCTATTTCTACGTTGGCTTCCATATTTAAAACCAACCATTCAACAGGAGTTCTTTCGGCTTGAATGGCTTCGAGCGATCGCTGTTTAAAATTTTCCGCATTGGCAAAACACAAAGGCGCATCATAACGATAGATTAACAATCCTGGGATGGTTGTTGCTCCTTCCCAGTCATCGATATCATGGAGTCCAGGTAGATCGGGAACTGTACCTAATACGGCATCGTGGGGGCGGGCAACCCTGTAAAATAGCTCAATTACCGATAAGCTAACGGCAATTCCCACTCCGACTAAAATATCGGTTGCTAGTACGGCAATGGTAGTGGCGATCGCTAAAATAAATTCACTACGGCGAAATCGATACAGCCGAACAAATTCTGAGACTTCAATTAATTTAGTGGCAGCATAGATGACAATCGCACCTAAAGCTGCATTGGGAAACAGTGCCAACACAGGACGTAGAAACAGCAGGACAATAATTACCGCTACCATTGCTACTAAAGAAAACAGCTGACTTTTACTACCCAAAGAATCGCCAATTACGGCACGACTACCGCTACTGCTGATCGGAAACCCCTGCATCAATCCATTACCTAGGTTAGCCACTCCCAATGCCAACAGCTCTTGATTAGCATCAATTTTATAGTTATTACGATTAGCAAAAGCTCTACCTGTCAATACGTTATCAGAATAACCGACAATCGAGATTCCTACTGCCGAAGCAACCAAAGAGCTTAAATCTTTAACCGATACTTGGGGAATGGCAAAATGGGGTAACCCAGCAGGTATTTCTCCTACGAGCGTTACACCAAAATTATCTAGATTGAATATTGCCACCGCAGCGGTGGATAGTAAAACAGCAATCAAGGGGATGGGTGCATTCGGAAAGCGATGCTGGAGAGCAAACAAAAAAACCAAAACGGCAATGCCTAAAATCAGCGTAGGAATATGAGCTAACTGTAGCTTACTGACAAATTCGCTAATTTGACCAAAAAAAGCATTGGCTTCAATATCGAGCTTGCCAATCTTGCCTAGTTGTCCGCCGATCATAATCAGGGCAATACCAGCCAGATAACCAATCAAAACTGGTTTGGAAAGTAAGTCAGCTAAAAAACCTAGTCGGGCAATATAGGCAATGATACACACTAGCCCCATGATAATTGCCAGTAAAGCAGCCAGACTAACATAAGTATCGCTTCTCGCTGCTGCCAAAGGGGCGATCGCCACTGCCGTCATCACGGCGGTACTAGATTCTGGACCAATGGAAAGCTGGGGTGATGAACCAAAGATTGCGTAAATAATCATCGGCGGGAGAATTCCCCACAAACCCGCTACAGGCTCAACTCCTGCCAACTCTCCATAAGCCATACATTGTGGAATCAAATAAGCGGCCACCGTCAAACCCGCCAGTACATCTCCTCGTAACCATGACCGACGATAGGACAGTAATTTTTTCAACCCAGGCATTTGAATTGAAAACGAGTTACGGGTTTTGGCTTTGAACATGTGATGCGATCGCTTTCTTGAAACTAAGTATAGTGAAGAGCTAATTAGCAAAAAATTAAGCAAAAAAAATAATGTCGCCTCATTCCCAAATTACGCTGAAAAACAGTGTAACCATAGAAGCAAAGCGACATAGTAGGTACTCTATTAAATAAATGTTGGTTAATACCACAATTTACTATTAGATTTTGTCTTAATAAGCAAGACCCATACTTCGAGTAGTTTCTGCACCTAAATAGACGCGGATACTCAAAAAGTCGGTAGGACAAGCGGTTTCACAACGTTTGCAAGCTACACAGTCTTCCGTACGAGGAGATGAGGCAATTTGACCAGCTTTACAGCCATCCCAAGGTACCATCTCCAAAACGTCAGTAGGGCAAGCCCTTACACACTGAGTACACCCAATGCAAGTATCATAAATTTTGACGCTATGAGACATTAGTATATAAGCTCCAACTGCGAATGTTCTTTAAATCGTATTCTAAATAGAATCAAGAGTTAGTTTACCCTATGCCCCTATTCTGACTCGGCAAAAGACGAGATAACTTTAAATTCTGTTACAAGCGGTTCGGGTTATATAGGGATTTGTTGATTAAGTTTAATATTTCTTAAGCAAGTTAGCTGTATTGGCTTGCGTCAATAGTCAAAGTTCGCTAAATAATTAAGAAAGACGCAGTTGTCCTCGAATGGGGATAAATAGTAAAGCATGGTCAACCCTAATTCCAATCGACAAAAATCAACAATCCTACCATTCCCAGTCCAGCTAAGCGACACCTACTATGGTTTGATGGGTTTGCATCCCTCTGTTTCTAATATCGCGATCCGTCGTACCTATCGCCAACTGAGCAAAAAATATCATCCCGATACCACCGAGTTACCACCAAGTGTAGCCACTGCTAAATTTCAGCGATTGAATGAGGCTTATGCTGTATTGAGTAGTCCCGAACAGCGATCGCTCTACGATCTAAAAATCGGCTATTCTCGTATCAACGTAATTCAAGCACCTAATTGGTCTGAACCAAATTCTCAGCAATATTCGAGAACAGCTTATTTAGACCCTACAGATCGTCCTCTCTCTTCTGGTGAAATTTTTGTTTTGCTGCTGTTAGGAATGACTTTTGTCGGCTGTTTGCTTTTAGTTCTGGTTGTGGCTTATTTGCGGGGATGAATTACTTATTGAACATGATTATGCTCGCGCATTTTACAATATTCATTGAGATATTCAATCTCTACAGTGATGTGTTCGAGATGCAAACTCTCACCTAGATGCTGAATTGTACTTTTTATTCCCTGTATTTCCTCCCTAGTAGTTTCATTTTTAATGACAACGTGGGTAGTTAAAACATGATGTTCCCCATCCAAAGACCAAACATGAGTATGATGCAGTGAATCAACTTTGTCTAGAGCCACAATACTTTTTTCTAGCTGCTGAATATTAATATTTTCTGGTACAGCCTGAAGAAATAATAAAAGAGTTTGGCGTAAATTGGCGATCGCATTATACAAAATGTAGACAGCAATCAAAATTGACAGAATCGGATCGAGAATATAGATATCGGTAAACACAAGAGCAATACTAACTATCAATACGGCTATCCAACCCAGCGCATCCTCTAATAAATGCCAGGCTACGACACGAGCATTAAGTGAGCTTTGTTTAGACAAACGCAACATAGCTAATCCGTTGACTGCTACACCTAAAATGGCAAACAAAATCATTCCCTTAGCATCTGTCGGTTCAGGATTTAATAGCCTGGGTATAGCCTGGGAAATAACATACAGCGAACCAACAAACAAAATTAAAGTATTAATTAAAGCTGCCAAGGAAGAGAGACGACGATAACCATAAGAAAAAGCCGCATCACTTTTTTTATTTGAGTATTTTTCTAAGTACCAAGCCAATCCTAAAGACACGCTATCACCAAGATCGTGAACCGCATCGGAAACTATGGCTAAACTATTAGTCCAAAGTCCACCAAATATTTCTAAAATAGCAAAACCCAAGTTAAGCCAAAAAGCTAGTTTTATATCTTTAGTAACTTGATGAGAATGAGAGTGATTATGGTTATGATTATGAGCCATTTTTTTTAGTCATTAGGTTTTTAAATTATATAATCTTAAAATTGTCTAAATATAAAAAGCATGATTTTAGAAGTGGCTATTTTAAAGATAAAACCCCAATTGAGTCAGGAATTTGAGATTGCTTTTGTTGAAGCATCGAGTATTATTACTTCTATACCTGGATATATCTCCCACGATCTGCAAAAGTGTCTGGAGGTAAAAAATCAATATTTATTATTAGTTAATTGGCAAACACTTGAAGATCATACTATCGGCTTTAGACAATCAAAAGAATATCAAACTTGGAAAAAACTATTACATCACTTTTACGATCCTTTTCCGACGGTAGAACACTATCAGACTGTGATTTGTCCTGTTGAGCCCAATTAAGCGGATTGATAGTAGCGATCGCCATAAAATTCAGTCTAAAGATGACTAGATATTTAACGCTAGATAAATTACAGCTATTAGCTATTAGCCCTTCGGGTTCGACAGTTTGCTCAACGGGGGGAACCCCCGCAACGCAACTGTCTCACTGTTAGCTTTTTAGTAAACAGCGGGGAATTATCTATACTAATTTATATTGATTAGTAAAAGTATTATTAATGGTTGTACTTTCTACCGTAAATGAGCGATTTATTGCCAGTTTAAAACAAAGAAGAGATAAGTTGGCACAATTAATTGAGCAGCCAGTTATTTTATGGTCTGGTAATCTAATTGGGCGCAATTTTCAAGCTAACAAGTTACCCTTCCGTGCTAGTAGTCATTTTCTCTATTTTGCGGGAATACCTCTAACCAATGCGGTTATTCGTTTGGAAGCTGGTAAACTAGAGTTGTTTATGGACGATCCGCCACCAGCAGCAACTTTATGGCATGGCGCAACGCCTCAAAGAGAAGAAATTGGTGCAGCAATTGGTGCAGATTGGGTTTATCCTCTGGCTGAATTATCAGCAAAAACAGCAGGGGCAGCCACTATAGCAGTACAAGACTTATCTACCTATCAGCAGCAATGCCACTTATTAAATCGCACGGTAGCTTTATCTAATCAGGCAGAAAGTATCGATCTAAAACTAGCTCAAGCTTTGGTAGAATTGCGATCGCGTCACGATGATCTCGCCTTAGAGGAATTACGCTACGCTGCTGCGGTATCAGTTAAAGCTCACAAAGCAGGAATGCTCGCTACCAAACACTCTACAACCGAAGCAGAAATACGCGGAGCAATGGAAGGGGTAATTATCGCCCACAATATGTCTTGTGCCTACAACAGCATTGTTACGGTACAGGGAGAAGTACTGCATAACGAGTCTTACGATCATCAGCTACACTCGCAGGATCTATTGCTGGCAGATGTCGGGGCAGAAACTCCCAACGGTTGGGCAGCAGACATTACTCGTACCTGGGCAGTTTCGGGTAAGTTTTCTAGTACCCAAAAAGATATTTATCAGGTTGTCTTACAAGCCCACGATGAATGTATTGCCAAGCTACGCCCTGATGTAGAGTATCAGGATATTCATTTACTGGCAGCCGAAATAATTGCCGCAGGTTTAGTAGATTTAGGCATTCTTCAAGGCAACCCAGAAGATTTAGTGGCAATGGATGCTCATGCCCTGTTTTTTCCTCACGGTGTCGGACATTTATTAGGTTTAGATGTTCACGACATGGAAGACTTAGGCGACGTGGCAGGATATGAACCAGGAAGAAGTAGAAGCGATCGCTTTGGCTTAGGATATCTGAGATTAAACCGCCCCCTACAGTCAGGAATGTTAGTTACGATCGAACCAGGCTTTTATCAAGTACCCGCTATTTTAAACGATCCTGATTTTCGCGTTAAGTATCAGAATGTAGTTAACTGGGAACGTTTGGCACAGTTTGCTGATGTTAGAGGTATCCGCATTGAAGACGATGTTTTAGTTACTGAATCTGGTTCAGAAGTTTTAACAGCAGAGTTACCAACTAAGATAAATGAGATTGAAGACTTAATATTATAAACATTCAATTACCAAGAATAAACCTGACTATTAATGTTAAATAAATATAAATGCCTAATCTTTTGGATAATCGACATGACAAAGAGGCTTTAAAAGAACTTAAGTCAAGACCAAAAAGATGGCATTGTTTCCCTGGTTTTAATATCTAATAAGAGTTAGGGGTCGAGCCAGAGATCGCTCTCTGACACTCCCATTCAAAACCGTGCTTGCGACTTTCACCGCACACGGCTCCTCCTGGCTTTTCGGTACTTTATATTTCGTTCCTTTTAATCTCACGCTAAACCGCCTTGGAAGGGTCAGTTTTAAATCCTTCTGTACGCATTTGCGTATTAAGCATATTAAGAACTACTTATTTTCCTATTCAGCTCAGGGCTGTACGTCAGCGTATCTCAGATATTACATCCATCCCTGTCGGGCATTACCTGTTAATTCAGGTTAAGCATTGGCTTTTTACAGCATCCTACTCCCATATTTCATACGCTTCACATCTGGTTTATCAAGATAAGGTCTTGATAGAAATATGGGGTTATCTCGTTCCCTAAACTCATTTCGCGTTGTTGTTAGTCCCTAATCTCTACTCCGAGAGGTATATTGATGAGATAATATTATTAATAAATAGAATTAATATCTTTTAATCTCTTTCTTATAAAAGAGATTCAACCTCTATTGCCTTTTGGCTGTAGTGTATTAAGCCGTTCCACTACTTTATATTTACGAAGCTTAAAATTAGTTAGACTTTGTTGAACTTAAACAACTTCCCTTGCGGAGTTACCGAATTCGGCTATCAGCTATCCGCTTTTATCCTAGCTTTGCACCACGGGCGATGTTACCTAGCAGCACATAGGATATGGATTCAAAATGTCTCATTCATTGGTAGGAATTTAACCTACATGAGTTTAGAGTTATTGTATTTTCTAGGTACTAGATTATACCCTCAGCGTTCCTACAAATTGTAGTTAGGCTGAAACGAGTCGCACATAAGAATATATAATATAGCAATTCTTACCTTTATAAGGTACACCTCAATTAGCCCGTGCATGATTAGCGTCTGGAGACGCGTCCCATGAACCATTAGCCCGTGCATGATTAGCTCCTTACGTCCTAAAGGACGACGCGAAGCTAGTGCTTTAGCATACACCTTCGGATATCGCGTCCCATTGACTATTAGCAAAAACCAAGGTGTCAGACTGTACCTTACGTAAATGAGAACCGCTATATATGTGGAATCCAGAAGATTATGCCAAAAACTCTGATGCTCAATTAAAATGGGCGCGATCGCTAACCAAGAATTTAAACTTAGAAGACTATCAGTCGATTCTTGATGTTGGGTGTGGAGATGGCAAAATTACCGCTGACTTTGCAACTACTTCACCTCAAAGCCGAATAGTCGGGGTAGATAGTTCACCTGAGATGATTACTTATGCCGAGCGCAAATATCCTCTAAGTCAATATTCCAATCTAGCTTTTAATTGCATAGACGCGCGATTAATTAATTTCCAGCAAGAGTTTGATTTAATTTTTTCCAATGCCACTCTTCATTGGGTAAACGATCATCAGGCATTTCTCAAAGGTGCAAATAAAGCGTTAACACATCGGGGAAGACTAATTATTTCCTGTGGCGGGAAGGGTAATGCTGCTGAGATTTTAGAGACTTTTGATGAGTTAACAACTTCTGATGATTGGCAAGCTTACTTTAATGATTTTCATAATCCTTATTTCTTTTATGGACTTGAAGATTATCGGATTTGGTTAGAAAAATCTGGTTTTGCGATCGCGCGTTTGGAGTTAGTGCCAAAGGATATGACTCACCAGGGAAGAGAGGGATTAGCAGGTTGGATACGCACTACCTGGATGCCCTTTACTAAGTATGTTCCAGAAGAACACAGAGATGAATTTATTGCTCAGTTTGTCGAGTTGTATTTGGCTAACAATCCTTTGGATGAGAATGGATTAACTCACGTTTCCATGGTTAGATTAGAAGTCGATGCTAATAAAGTTTAAATTGGTATAAGATTCAATGCTTCACCATCCAATTCTTAACAAAGCTGCTTTTCAAATTCATTTAAAACTTGAGAACAACTTTCCCAATCAATATTCTCAACCTTGCTATATCGCTCGTCAAACGGATGTTTAGGTCTGATATTATCGATTATCTTGGCTTCTTCTGCCTCAGCGATCGCTACATTAACCCAAGCATCTTGCAGAACATCGGGGATCTGTCCAAACAAGCCATGTATTTCTTCCAACCTTAATGAAAGTAGTTCGTGAACTCTGTCTTCTACTGAGTCGCGATACCGTAGATTGAGAATCCATACTTCATCTTGTATTTGTCCAATACGTTGAATACGCCCCTTACGCTATTCTAGTCTGGTTGGATTCCAAGGCAAGTCAAGATTAATTAAGAGTTCCCAGTTTTTGTAGATTAAGCCCTTCGCTAGCTGCATCCGTACCGATAATGAGGCGCAACTCGCCTCGGCGAACCATTTGCTTGATCTCTTCTCTTGCCAGACGTTGAAACAAACTCTGGTGCATGATACCCGATCGCGATTCTCCTGAATAGATGCCTATTCTTTCTTCGGGTAAATCTTCTGATGATAGTTGAGAAGCAAGCCACATAACCGAATCATAGTATTGCGAAAAGATGATGCAGCCTCTTTCTAGCCAGCCTCGATCGATTAAATACTTTTTCACCTCTTTGTACTTGGGATCTTTTTCTTGATTATCTTCGAGTAATTGCCAACACTGGCGTAAAAGCTTGATTTCATCAGCAGCTAAATCGCGATTTTCAGAAGGATCGGTATCATTTTCTAGTTCCTCGTCTTCCTCACTCCACCCTTCTATAGTATTGTCAGTTTCTGATTCGTTTTTGTTTAGCAGGTTTTCAATTGTCTTCTGCCCTGCCAACATAGTACTGCCGATTCTTCTGAGTAAGAGAGTCTTATAAAGTCCTGCCGATCTAATTCTTCTGCCTAGAAGTTCACAAAATTCTTCTGCGTGTTGATAGGCTTCTCGACAGTAAAAAGGTAGTTCTAACGATTCATGGTTATCTTCTCCAAATAACCTGACGTTTACAGGTTTAAGATATGGTTCGCCAGTAGTTTCATCGATAGTATTTTCTAGATATGCATGAGTTCTTCTAACAATATGCCGAATAAAGGGATTATATTGCCGTCCATAATCGTTAAGGACTTTTTGTAGTTTGGTAAGCTCGGGACGCTTTAGTTTGTCTATATCGCCACCCTGAATCACAAAATCGCTATCTTTCATTCCTAAACTTTTGCGGATAGCACGAAAGCTACGGTGTTCGGATTCAGGTGGAAAGGGATTTCGCAGCCAATTCCAAGCATCGTGGACATTCTCGAAAATATGTTCTTCACCCATGACTATAGGAATAACCTCAGAAGCTCTGCGCCAGTTGCTCCAAGCATTACCTAAAACTTGTTCGTTACCTTTACTAAGTATATTGAGCGTATCCCAAGCTTCTATTGGGTGAAGCTAAACGGGTGTTGCCGTAGCTAAAATCATGCTTTTAGTGCGATCGCTTATCTCTCGCAAAAAACGCATTAAGTTATTGGGATTAACGTCTTCATTAGGGCTATTGTCGTTAATTTTCTTTCTTCTCGCCCGATGTGCTTCATCGACGATGACACATTCATAATTCATTACCTTAAGAAAATCAATAATCTCTGAACCAGAAGTAATTAAACCCTGAGAGATGATGCCGATACGACGGGGGCAGTTTTTAATCGATTCTGCGCCTTTTGACGGGTATTCCAATCCATTTTCGTCGATCCACTGACGACCATTCCAAATTGCAGAGGGGATACCGACTAAATCTTTTAATTCTCCTTGCCATTGCAATACTAAAGGTTTGGGAGCAATAACCAATACTGGTTTATTTCCATGTAAAGCCATTAACAATCCTGAGATAGCAAGCTGCACTGTTTTGCCCAAACCAACCTGATCGGCAAGGATATAACGCGCACCACCTTTAAGGTGATCTTCAAAAGCTTTCTTGATGAAGAACTTTTGATGCGCCCATAAACCTAGTTCTTGGCGATAAATAGGTGTTTCAACAATTGCCGAGGCGGGATCTGGTTTTGGTGATTCTCGCCATTTCTGGTGATTGATTTTTGATCGCTTCTATTGTGTTCTATCTACTAACTCTTTGATTATTCGTTCTTGTTCTCCAGCAATATAAGCTTAACTCGTGAAAGTTGACAATAAGTTCTCAATATGCAAACATTATAGATAAGTTTTCGTTTTGAAAACATAGTTTGTCATAGATTCAAATGCACCTCATTTCGGCTGGAAAGCTAAAAAAAGCTGCATCCAAGTATCCCGATGTTGTCATTGCAATTAAGGCATTCTGTAAAACAATTGAGCAGGCGCAATGGCAAAGTTTAGTTGATGCACAGCACATTTATAAAGATGCAGAAGCAGTGGGAAACTTGACCGTTTTTAATATTAAAGGCAATAAATACCGCTTGATTCTTGATATAGACTACGAAGAACAGGTTGCTTATTTTAAGTATTTTTTAACTCATGCTGAGTATGACAAGGGGAAGTGGAAGAATGACTCTTACTATTGATCGAGAAAATTATCTTAAGCTTTTGGATGAAGTAAAGTTGATTCCCAAAGTTATTGAAACAGAAACAGAATACGAACAAAATCTTGCTGTAGCGGAGAAATTAATTGCTAAAAAAAAGCATCGTTCTCCTGAAGAAACCGCTTTACTTCGTTTGCTAGTTAGATTAATTGAAGATTACGAAGAAACTAACTATCATCTGAAAGAGTGGCAAGATCTTCCTCCTCACGAAGTTTTGCAGCATCTTCTAGAAGTTAGTCATACCAAACAAGCCGACTTGGTAGGAATTATTAGCCCTTCAAAAGGATTAATTTCAGCGATCGTTAATGGTAAACGAGCAATTAGTAAAGAACAAGCCAAGAAGCTAGGACAATACTTCAAAATTTCTCCAAGTTTATTTATTTGACTTTTGACCCTTCGACAAACTCAGGGCAATGCTTTTGACTTTTAACTTTACTCACCCATGATCGTTCTCCACAGCGCCAGCCAAAACTCTCGCGACTTCAGCATCTTTTTTCCAATGTGGCAGGTGGGGTATATGTTCTAATCGGCTTACATAGCGAAGAATTTCCAGCCCACGTTTGCGATCGCTCCAATAATTGGCAACTTCAACTTTAAGGTAATTCAAACCTTCCTGAACGGTTTCTTTACTTACTGTTTCGTGAATCGCAAATAACAGATGTCCTACTAAAGTTAGATCGAAGCCATCGCCTTTTAAGTTAGTTCGCTTAAACTCGGAAGCTATTTTAAATCTTGCTTCATTGGATTTTTTTGTAGCATACATGAAATTATAGTCCCGCACACCAAATCCTTTGGCTAGTTCTTGATAAGCACCATTTCTAAATTCACCGTGTTTTTCTAGTTCCACACCTTTGAGGTAAAGACGTTCATCGGCGGTGAGACTCTTCCAATGAAACTCGGCAAAATATTCGCGAACGAGGTGATTACAGGCAATTTCTACGGCGCGATCAATTACCTTTTCAAACTCCGATTTCTCTCCTTTTCCTCTTTCGCGAAAAAGTTCGTGTTTGATATCCATTCCTTCAATTTCGCTATACTGAGCCAGCACTCGCAGGGCAGCAGCATAGGCAGCAAGCTGGTAGTCGGTGTCGCCAAAGTTAGGAGCATCTTCATCGTCAATAACCCAAGCGCAATCATACTATGGGTTTTACCACCACCCATTGCCTGAGCTAATAGAAACGTACCTGCTTGACTACTTGTATTTTCTAATCGCCCAAAAGCTTTATCAATGAGCGTCCCCATCCCCGCAGTTATATAATTTTCCTCAAAGAAGCGATCGCAATTAATTCGGTCTTCAAGTAAATCTGAAATATTCAGAACCACATCTGTTCGAGAGCGATCAAATACTGATTGACGTGGTTTGCAGGCTTGGCTCAAATACATATAAAAACCTTTCTGAAAATCATTAAGTCATGAGACATAATCGCTCTTGGATAAACTTATGATTCCCATCGGTACTAAAAAACAATCATCTACTTTTTTAGATTATTAAAAAAATATAAAGTAGTAGCTTTTAGTTTTTAGACTAAATCCGAGCCGTTTATTTAGCCCAGGTAAAGCAAAACTTGCACCCTCTAGGGGAATTTTCTTCAAGCCAAAGTTTGCCGCCTTCTTCCTGAATAATCTTTTTGACCAGTGCCAAGCCAATGCCTGTATTAGTAGTTGAGGAACTATTTTCTATGGTTTGGAAAATTTCCAAAATACGTTCTCGATCTGTCTGAAGAATTCCTGGGCCATCATCAGCGATCGCCAATTGATAATGTGTATTGCAATCTTGGGCTGTAACTTCAATCTGCCCCATATCGCGATCGTGATGTTTGATGGCATTACTAATCAAGTTAGACAATACCTGGCTTAACAATAGACGTTTAGTAGCCAAAACTGGCAGTGCAACGCTAGTAATCTTGAAGCCAGCAGGAGGAGATAGAGAATCTATTACCTCTTGTAGTAACTCACTCACGTCCACAGTTTCTACAGGTAACTCTTGTCGTCCTACCCGCGATAGTTTCAGCAAGCCGTTAATCAAAGCATCCATTCTTCTTACCCGCTGACCGAGAAGATCTAGATATTCTTGGGTTTCATCGGGTACTCGATCGCCAAGATCTTCAGTAATCCACTCCGATAAATTAGCAATTCCCCGTAGCGGTGCTTTAAGGTCGTGAGAAACAATATAAGTAAAGCGATTTAATTCTTGATTACGCTTTTTCAACGCTTGTTCGGCTATTTTTCTGGCTGTAATATCCCGCGAAACAGAGAGAATTTCCTCCACCCGATTGTTTTCATCGAGTATTGGTGTGACAATCACCTCCCACCATTTGGGTCTTCCCTTTGCCGTAGCACAGTAGCCATCAAACCTAGCGATCTTACCTGCTTTGGCTGTGGCAAAAGCTTTCTCGGCTGACTGGCGATCGCAACCTTGCCAAAAATCAAGCCCGGGTAAGTATTGTACTTGAGTAAAATTATCAATCTCCATAATGACTTGTCCCCCATCATTCATATAAAGGAGGCGACCTTGAAGATCCAATACTTTAATACAGTCTGGACTACTTTCGAGGATGCGACGAACAGATTCTATATTACGCTGTAGCTTGATTTCTTTGTGTTTATAATTGCTCAGGTCAGGTTCAACAAGAGTTGATCCAGTTGATTTGGCGCTCGCATCTGGGATAATAGATGCAGTACCAATCCAAAGCAATGTGTTGTAGTTTGGACTTAATAGTTCCAACTCTATGTCAAACAAACTGTAGTTACCCTGAGCATCTTTTAGCTGTAGCTGGTCTTGCCAAATCTCAGAAGAAGAATTATGCCATCGTGCCTGGATTTGCGACTCTGGTGCAATCAAATCCCAGAGAAAACTTGGTTCGGAGGTTAGTAGCGATCGCCCTGTGTAGTTTTCCCAAGCAGTATTGACTAAATGTATTGCACCTGAACGTTCCATCAGCCAAGCTGGGTCACAAATGCGGTTGAGTAGTCTTTGATAGCCAACGTAATTTGAATCCAACAACACCGTCAAAAATTGAAGTAACAATTGCACAGATTAAAAAGTTAATCGAGGCAAGAACCTATATATATAAGCTTTTTACATCAGATTAACCTTAATTATTATAAGACGTACTTTCTATTAAACGTATACAAAAGCAGGAAAATATTCTCTATGCCGATCGGCAGAAGTTTTGTCTGGGTATAGCTGACATTTGGTGAGGTAAAACCCGATAAAACCATAGTATTCAGCGGACGACTAAAAGTTAAAAAAAGTCTGGAGGTAGGCATCGATCATTGCATCCCCAAAAAATAGGCTCAACGCAGCACCCAGAGCTAAAAATGGTCCAAAAGGCATCGGTTGTTTTTTGTTAATCATTCCCAAGGCGATCGCGCCACCGCCAATAATTGAGCCAACCCCACAGGCAATAAAGCTAGACAGCAAAACATATTTCCAGCCAATCCAAGCGCCGATAGTTGCCATCAGCTTACCATCGGCATCTCCCATTGCCTGTTGTCCGAGCATGATTAAACCCAGCAAGGCAATAATCTCTAGCAACCAAATCCCCGATACTGCACCACCAATACCAAACATCAACTGATTGGCTATTCCTTCTCCCCGAGCGATTTGCCAACCAATAACTCCCTGAAATACTAATCCTAATATTAATCCTGACTTGGTTAAGCAAGAAGGTAAGGTCATCGTGTCTAAATCAATTACAGATAGAGACAACAGCCAAGACAAAAAAGCACAGTAGCCGACAGTTTTAATACTATAGCCAAAATGCCAGAAAACTAGCATAAAGACCAATCCCGTCACAGCTTCAACAATTGGGTAACGGCTCGAAATTTTGGCTTTGCACCACCGACAAGATCCTCTAAGCCATAGCCAGCCAAATACAGGAACATTTTCGGTAATACCTAAAGAGTGCTTACAGTGGGGACAACGAGATGCAGGATGAACTAAAGATATCCCTGTGGGAATACGATATATAACTACGTTGAGGAAACTACCAATACAAGCACCAAAGGTAAAAGCAGTAGTAAATCCAAGCGCTGAAACCAGCGTTTCCATAATTTAGTTTTAAGTTTAAATAATATAGTTAAAAATGAAAAATATTAATTTTAATATGCTTCAGTTTCTATCTGCTTCAGAGGAATAAAACACTCTCTAGGCAAAAGTATTGGCTTAGGATTAAAGGTTAATTGTCCGCGATGACTATCTCGATTAATTACTATTCCCATCGGTTGATTATCGGCTGGAATATTAAGATTGCAGTAGTTACGATAGATATTTCTCGCTGCTTTAACCAAACTTGGATCGAAAAATACCATGTTAGGCTCTTTGGTTTTAGCCGAATTATTAGTGCGCGTAGACGGTTTAGAATTCATAGAGCGATCTTAAAAAGACAACTTCAAATTTAACCTAATTTTTGGCAGAAAGAAGGTAGGAACAATAAATTTATATTACAAAAGTTGTTTTATTGCGAGGTAAAGGTTATGTAACCAGTGATTTTCCAAGATATAAATCTGAAACTAGGAAATGGGCAATATAAGATTGAACTTCAATCAAAATTGTTATGAGATTATTTGCTAGATTACTGGGGTTAGAACTACTGCTGTTAGGAGTTTATTTTTTAGGGAAAAACATCTACTTTACCAACGAGATTTTTCCTTATTGGTGGCGAGGAGTTGCTGCGGACGTATCTATTTTATTTCTCACCGCAGGAGTATTAATGCTTTTTATCTTGCCACGATATCATAAAAATCTGGCTGGTGTTGCGATCGCCATTGGCATTGCAGCAGTTTTTGTCAGCAGTAGAGCAATCTTACAGCCTACTAGTCTTTGGCAGTTTGTTCTTTCTCTGGTTAGTTTCACGGGAGGATATCAGCTATTGGCCACAGGAAGACTAAATCTTTGATTAGTTAACATTCAAGATAATATGTTTGTAGACTCAAAAGCTAAAAAAACACCTTTGAAACCAAAACAAACCAACCTCAAACATCAATGAATGATTGGGATTTTCAGCCACCTCCTCAATCTGAATCAGGCGATTACGCATCCGCCTACCCTACGGATCGCCAAGTCGCACTAGAATCAAACCATCTGCAAAATAAACGTATTGCTTTACTAATTACGGGAAGCATTGCAGCGATAAAAGCTCCTTTAATTGCCCGTACTTTACGCCGTCAGGGTGCAGAAGTGGTAGCTTTCGTTTCTTCAGAAGCTTTGAGATATACCACTGTTGATGCTCTAGAATGGAGTACGATCAATCCTGTTATTACCAAGTTAACGGCGAATGCCGAACACCTTAGCGACGAAAATCCCTTTGCTGCTTATCTCGTTGCTCCTGCAACCTATAACACGATTAATAAAATGGCTTTGGGTATAGCAGATGGGGTGATTACTTCGGCTTTAGGTTCGGCTATTGGCAGAATGGAGCAAGGTAAAACCCAGATTATAATTGCCCCGACGATGCACGGCAGTTTACACAATTCGATCTTGACTGAATCTTTGCATAAGTTAGCTCGTATGGGTGTAAAAATTATCCCGCCTAAAGTTGCTAACGGTAAAAATAATTTGCCTGAAGAAAAAGCGATCGCCTATTATGTATGTCGCGCAGTTAGCCGATCCTCTCTTAAAAATATCCCTATTTTAGTTACAGGAGGTCCTACACCCGTACTCCTGGACAATATCCGTCGTCTAACTAATCGCTTTACAGGAAGATTGGGAACTTGTATTGCTGAAGAATTATATCTACGGGGGGCAAAGGTAAAATTAATTCATGGACAAGGCAGTTATTCTCCACCTAGCTATCTGACTCACAAGATTGTTACTACCTACGATGAATATCTAACCGAAGTAATGAGCGAATTACAGCAACGATATCACTTTGGCATTTTTTCGGCTGCGGTTGCCGATTATCAACCTGCTCGAGTCTTTCCTGGTAAGATACCTAGCGGTGGCGCATTGTCTAAAATCGATTTAGTACCTACCCAAAAAGTCATTAGCGAGGTAAGAGCTAAGTTTCCCAGCTTAAAGATGATTACTTTTAAATATCAGGAAAATGTCTCTCATGAAGAATTAATCGATATTGCCCAAACTAGACTAAAGCAGGGTTATCAAATGGTGGTAGCCAACCGAGGCGAAGAACATCAAGCAAGCGCGCAGGTAGCTTATTTGGTAACCGCAGAGCAACCACCCCAAAAAGCAGTAGGCAAACAAGAAATTGCCAAGGCGATCGCCGATTATTTAGAATTAATGAATGATAAATACTAGAGGAAATCATCAAGTTATTTGAATTGGCTTTTTGGTGCTGGTGCGCCAGGTAATAATCCTTTGCTTAAGTCCTCGTCTATATTTGATTATATGAATCAAAAACTAGTTGTCATAGGTGGTGGACATTCTCATGCGATCGCGCTGAAGCAGTGGGGACTCAAACCCATGCCAAACGTCGATTTAACTTTAATTAGTGATGTCGAGCAAACGCCTTATTCGGGGATGCTTCCTGGTTATGTAGCGGGTTTTTATAGCTACGAGCAAACTCATATAGACTTGCGGAGTTTGGCAAAATTTGCTGGTGCGGAATTAATTATTGATCGCGCAGTTGGCATAGATACGGATAACCACAAAATTACTTGTGAGAATCACCTGCTTGAGTTTGATTATTTATCTTTAGATATTGGTAGCACTCCTCAAACTATTACCGTCCCTGGTGCTAAAAAATATGCTATTCCCGCTAAACCTGTCCCTGTGTTTCTTGAGGCTTGGTATAAGTTAAAGCGATTGGCAGCATCTAATTCTCAACTATCAATTGTCATTGTTGGCGGTGGTGCGGGGGGAGTGGAGTTGGCTTTGAATATGCAGACTTGTTTAAAAGCAATTTTAAGTCAAGGAAAAAATACTCTCGAAATTCATTTAATCCATCGCGATAAACAATTACTGTCTAATCATAATAATTGGGTGAGTCATCAGCTAGAAAAAATTATGCGACAACGAAACATTAAGCTGCACTTACAACAAAGCGTTGCGGAAGTTTTACCAGATCGAGTTATTTGCGAATCAGGACTGAAAATTAAAAGCAGCCACACTTTTTGGGTGACTCAAGCTACTGCACCAAGCTGGATTAAAGAGTCTAACCTAGCTACCGACGATCGCGGCTTTATCTTAGTTTCTGATACACTTCAGTCAATATCCCATCCTCAAGTGTTTGCAGCAGGAGATATTGCTACTATGACTAACTATAACCGTCCCAAAGCTGGAGTTTTTGCCGTACGCCAAGGACAACCATTATTTAACAATTGGCAGTATCTACTTTCAGGCCAACCAGTACAACCCTATATCCCCCAGGACAAATATTTGGCTTTAATCGGCACAGGAGATCGTAAAGCGATCGCCTCTTGGAGTTCTTTTGGCTGGCGATCTGCGCTTTTGTGGTGGATTAAAGACTATATCGATCGTAAATTTATGAATCAGTTTATTGATTTGAATTAAATCTAATCCAGTTAATCAAGCAAATTGTGTTCCGTATTTTGCTCGCCAGAATCATAGAAGTTAAATGAAAATATTAGCACGATTAAAGCAATACTTAATCCGATCGCCGTCCCGGAAATGAGGATAATCTCGGAATTTTTAATCGCGATCGCAATTAACGCCCAAACAAAAACGCCAGCATAGGCTAAATCGAACCGCGGAATCGTCACAAAATGAGTGATGAAGCCAGCGACTAACAACATAATTACCGTCCATCCTGCGGCACTTATTCCCCAGCCACCCCACTGCCAAGATGATAAAACGACTGCACCATTAACTATAGTCGCCACACTAATCCAAGCTAAATAAATACTAATGGGAGTGCGAATCAACCACCTTTGCCATCTGGAAATACGCGATTTAAAAGGCAAACTCCAATAGGCAGCAATTAAAGGCAGCAGTATACATAACATCGCCAAAAACGAAACAGCATATTGCCGATAGAGAAAACAAATCACCCAGATAGTTTGCGCTATGGATGCGATCGCTAATTTGTAGCCAATTTGTCGTAATAAAGCATCATTTCTTTGACCAGGCAAAGCTTGATAAATAGCTAAACTAATCAAACCTAGATAGATTAAGCCCCAGATAGCAAAAGCATAGCTAGCAGGAGTAATCAAGACATTCGGGAAAATTTGTTGGGAAATCTCGCCGATAGTTAATCCATTGGGAGGACTAATATTAGCTAATATATTTACCCCAAAAGCCGTAAGTATGCTCAATAAGGTCACTATTTGTCTAATGATGGTTGACCTACTATTTACTATGTAGCGATCGCGCATGAATTAACTTTAAATTTTTTTACTAATAGCTTTGCTATTTTATTGTAGATATTTTCAATCGTAATCAATCAAATAGAGGATGATAAACTCCTTTGAAAAATCGCTGATGTTTAGGAGCTAGTCGATCAATAACCTCTGGAGGAGTACTAGGCTTGTGATGGCGCACATTTATATGATTATAAGCACAAAAAATTGCTACACGAGGATTACGAGGATTTTGCCAAAAGTCAGCCGAATGCCTAACTGCTTCGGAAAAGATAACCAGTGAGCCAGGAGGACAGCTATAGCTTTCCCAAAGTCCCGAATCTCTGGCATCAATACTAGCAACAGGATTAGTTCGTATATTATAGTTAGCTTTGTGACTACCTGGAATAAAGCAAGTTCCACCTTGATCTTCAATTACTTCAGCCAATTCCCAAACCACGCGCGTCATACCTGCATAAATCCGTCCATCATGGAAATTGTAGGCATAGTTGGGGTTAGTAGTACGTCCTCCTGCATGAGGTTTCCATTCTCCCTCCCCTTGCTCCCGATAGCTCAAAAAGACATTTTCCAAGCGAATTTTCTCAATATCAGGATCGATTACATCTAACAGCACGTTCATTACCGCAGAATGATCGATTAGCGGAGCAAAAGGACCTCCAGGCAAACAACGCTCATGGGGCGGTAATGATTCTGGATTATCTTTCTGGCGCAGTACGAATTCTTTGAGAATTTTAACTTCACTTTCTGTTAGCACCGCTGGTTTAACGATATAACCTTTGAGGTCGAATACAACACGGTCATGCTGAGTCATGTTTCCTTCTAGCAGAGCAAAACGATTTTGAATTAGGTTAGTTGCTTTTTTAGCAGCTTGCCAAGTTTTGGCGGTAATTTTGGTTTGAAGTCGGGATAAATGGCTCATTTATTAAAGGCGACACCTTAAATACACCATAATTCAATCTGATGAGCTTAGGTCGCTTTGGCTCATAATACATATCTTTTTAGCTTAATCGATTTTATAATTTAATTGGCACAACAGTTTTTTCAAAAACAGGCGTTGATGATTTAACGTATGACTTACAACAGCCAAACTTGCCCTTGTCGAGGTTTCCTCGACGGGCTTTTTTGCTAAAAATGTTTCGGTTCGTAGTGAAGCACTTTCGTCCTAAAGGATACCGCTCCGCGACGCGATTGCGTAGGACGCGAAGCTTATCCGAAGGTGTACCCTTTAGGGAATCCTTTAGGGCAAGTTGAAGACTCAGCTAGTCCTTTAGGGCTTGACCGTGAACCCCCGTTAGAGAAACTGTTTCAAGAAGTGCTGAACCCGAAGGGCTAATAGCTATTAGCTTCTTAAATTCAATTAAGATTTGAAAATCTTAAGAATCATACCTGGATTCACCAACGCCCAAAAATAATCATCAAAATTTTGTTTTAAATGCTGTCGGCAAGCAGTACAAAAATATTAAAATATTATTTAGGTTGTCTTGAATTTAATTTGGTCGGGTTTAATTAAACTAGATTGAGCAGCAATATTAATTTGTCGATCGCCTTGAGAATGTTCTCTTTTGATTGCTTTTAAATTTATGGGTGGCATTTTTTGCCAACATCGACGACAGAACCAGTAGTCGTGATGATTACCGATGTGATGAATTAGTTTATTAGAGCAGCAAGGACAAACAGCATAGCTTTTCATGATGGAGCAACCTTATTATAGTGATTTGAACAGGATAAAATTAGCTGTACGTTTAGCTGAAGCTTTGACAAAGCTCAATAATTAAATTGTTATGACGGACTAAAGAACTACTTGCAAAAAATTAGCACGGTCGTATTATTGCTAAAAATCCGAGCTAAATTAGAAATGCAACATTAGATCGCTTTTAAACACTTAAAAAGTTTTAAATCTGGAGCGACTCAAATATTAAGCTTAAGTTAATAACTTAAAGACAGTGCAAAGTTCTACCTGTTTTCATTATAGGAGCTGATTTTTTTTCGCTGGTAAAGTATTATTAATTTTAAGTTTTTAAATCCCCATAAATGCTGGTATTTAAAAAAAGGGATCGCCTCAATTGCAAATACGCCGAATAATCGGGAAACGTAGCGAATCATGAGTCATAAAAGACGTACAACCCTGTCATAATAGTCATAATAAATAATCGTGTTTTGAGCAGCAGTAATACCGTTTATAAAAACTGTCCCCTAAAGGATATGCCAATCACGGATTCACGGATAAACCGCACTCCGCCCTTCGGTCTCGGAGCGGTATGCTTTAGCATTTGCGAAGCTAGTCCTAAAGGACTGCATCAAGAACACGGATGATTTATCTGTTTAGCGACTAATTCTTGGTTTTGCTTTGGGCTTAGTTTAACAAACTAAATTAATAACTAAATTTTAAATTTACATTTTAAATTACAATGACGACTAATTTAGACCCCAACACTTTTGAATATGAACCCCAAACAGTTCAAAGAGCCAAAAAAGCTTTGTCTTGTTCGCCGTTTCGTCTTAAATTATTCCAGGAGATGCGGAATCAGAGTGTCCCGATTCAACAAATTGCGCAGGAGACAGGAATTAGATCTGGCTATGCAAAGTTTGCTTTGAGCGAATCGAGGACAGAAGATAAATTAGTTTGGTTAATCAATGTGGGCTTATTGCGTCGAGAAGTGGATGGACAGGGTTTGACTGATAGTTTTCGTCTGACTCCTTTGGGTAGACAAATCGTAGACCAGTGGGAACAGTTAGAAAATAAAATTCCTGCTGCCTCATTAGGCGATCGAGTTTCCCATTGGCTAAATCGTTGGTTAAAATTGTCACTTTAAAGTACTGAACTGCTGTTATAACAGTGTATATATTCCAGCACAGGAGCGATTGATGAAAGCGATTATGGTTGTCGGGACAACATCTCATGCAGGAAAATCCTTTCTGACTGCTGCATTATGTCGTATTCTAGCTAGGCAAGGTTGGCGCGTCACTCCCTTCAAAGGGCAAAACATGGCATTAAATGCTTACGTCACTTCAACAGGCGGAGAAATAGGTCACGCTCAGGCAGTTCAAGCCTGGGCAGCGGGGGTTGCTCCACGAGTAGAAATGAATCCTATTCTACTTAAGCCCCAAGGAAATATGACCTCACAGATAATCATTAAAGGTAAGTCGGTTGGCACGGTAAAAGCCACAGAATATTACGAACAATACTTTGAGCAGGGCTGGGAAGTGGTTCAAGAATCTCTGTATCGACTTTCTTTAGAATTCGACATGGTTGTTTGCGAGGGTGCAGGCAGCCCAGCGGAAATAAATCTTAAGCATCGCGACCTAACTAATATGCGGGTGGCAAAACATCTCAATGCTCCAACTATTCTAATTGTAGACATAGAACGAGGTGGGGCATTTGCTCATGTCGTAGGGACTTTAGAACTGCTAGATGCTCAAGAGCGATCGCTGGTAAAGGGAGTCGTAATTAATAAATTTAGAGGACAAAAAGAACTGCTAGATTCGGGTATTGAGTGGCTAGAAGCAAAAACAGGAGTACCTGTGCTGGGAGTAATTCCCTGGAGTCATCAGCAATTTCCCGCCGAAGATTCACTCGATTTGTTAGAAAGAAATCGTCGCCGTAGTAGTCAAGACATCAATATTAGCGTTATTAGATTACCGAGAATTGCCAATTTTACCGATTTCGATCCTTTAGAAGCAGAATCAAGCGTCGGAGTAAACTATATCGATATTCAAGACTCTTTGGGACATCCCGATGCGGTAATTATTCCTGGAACAAAAACTACTATTCCCGACTTGTTGGCAATGGAAAGAAGCGGTATGACAGAACAAATTAGAAACTATGCTGCTGCGGGAGGAACTGTATTAGGCATTTGTGGCGGATTCCAAATCTTGGGTCAACGCATCATCGATCCTGAAGGATTTGAAGGAGAACCAGGAGAATTTACTGCTCTTGATTTATTACCAATTACGACTATCCTTTCGCCCAATAAAGTAGCACGTCAAAGACAGGTAGTTTCGCAATTTCCTCAAGCTGGTTTACCCGTAGACGGCTATGAAATACATCAAGGTCGTAGTCGTATCAGTCGTCGTTTGAAAGAAGGTGCTGATGAATATCAACCTATATTCGACGATCCTGGGTTGGGGTTAGTTGATAAAAGTCAGTCAATTTGGGGTTGCTACATTCATGGTCTGTTTGATAATGGTGCTTGGCGACGTTCCTGGATTAACCAATTACGCAAACAAAGAGGAATGTCATCCTTAGCTACTGGTATTTCTAATTATCGTGACCAAAGAGAGTCTACTTTAAATACTTTGGCAGACATTGTCGAAACAAACTTAGATTTGAAAACATTTTTGTCTAGTTATTATTGAGATATTGATGATTTGAGGTGGGCAATTATTGCTGCTAAAAACTAATCCGACCACTAACTAAATATCGAGCGTGAAAATGATATGAGTATTAAGGTTTGTTTTCTGCCAGACAATATCACCGTGGAAGCAGAACCAGGAGAACCAATGTTACAGGTAGCAGAAAGAGCAGGAGTGTTTATCGCCACAGGATGTTTGATGGGGTCTTGTCATGCTTGTGAAGTAGAACTAGAGGATGGAGAGGCTGTTTGTGCTTGTATTAGTTCTATTTCTGGTGAGCAACCAGAATTGACGGTGAATATTTACGAAGATCCTACTTGGTAGATTTGATTACCGATTGTTGACTGCTAATTACCGAATTAATAAATTGTTTCAACCTGAGTGTATATTGCTGAGCTCCAAATTCAGGTAAATTGTCGTGGTTTGCTTGGTCAATAATTGCTAGTTGCTTGGGTTCTGGTGCAGCAGCATACAGCCGATTTGCCATGGATACAGGAATAGTCCGATCGCTCCTACCATGCAAGATTAAAACAGGAGTCTTTACCACCTTAATTTTGGTAATGGAGTCGAAACGCTGAGTTATTAGCCAGTCCAAGGGAAAAATTGCTAAAAATGGGATTGAGTCTGCCATATCTTTCATCGAGGTAAAAGTTCCTTCGACAATTAACCCAGCCATGTCAGGATGTTTGCTCGCTAGGTCAATGGCGATCGCGCCTCCTAAAGAATGACCATAGACAAATGTACGTTGCGGTTCAAACAAAAGCTCTGTAGTTAAATATCGCCAGGCTGCTTCTGCATCTTGATATACTCTGGTTTCGTTAGGGAAGATCGGACTACTTTTACCATAACCTCGATAGTCGATTAGCAGTACCGCAAGTCCTAAGGAATGAAAAATTGCGGCAATTTCAGTTAGATCGCCATTGTTACTACCGTTGCCATGAAAATACAGCAAAGCTGGTGCTGTAGGTCGTGCAGCAGGAATCCACCAACCATGAATTTTGTCCTGTTCGACATCAAACCAAACATCTTGATAATCTAAGTTGTATTCTTGGGGAGTCGATTTTAGATTGCTATCTGGAAGAAAGATTAGTTTATCTTGTCGCCAGCGCAACAGTATAATAATTGCCAGATAAAGCGTTACTGAGATTCCCAGAAAAATCAAACTAAGTTTCTTGAACATCAATCAATTTTGGAAATTTGGTAGTTATAGCACTCGAAGCAAAGGTTAAGATACGTCGCTCAAAAGCTAATAGCTAATAGCTAAAAACCAGTTGACTTTAAAAGCGTAGTCCCTTAACTTGTCACGATTGGCTAATTAATCAAACTAAAAGCTATTTTTGAGTCGAGCTTATTGTTCTGGTTATTTTAATAGCAACACTATACAAGCAATTAAAATTATTAGGGTATATTGCTGTCGAAATCAAGTCTATAACTATAATGGAGATTTTAATAGTTGAAAATGAGCGTGAAATAGCAGAAATCATTCAAGAATGCTTAAAGGCTGAGGGGTTTTCCTGTCGTGTCTGTCATGATGGTCATTCTGCCTTAAGACTAGTTGTCCAACAACAACCAGACTTAATTATTCTCGATCTCAGGCTACCTGATATTGATGGTTTAGAAGTGTGTACCCAAATTCGCCATAAGCCAGTAGCTAATGATCCTTATATCTTAATGTTGACTTCTAAAGGAAAAGAAACAGACCGCATTACTGGTCTATCTACAGGGGCGGATGATTATTATATTAAACTTTTTAGCCCTAGAGAATTAATTGCTAGGGTACGGGCTTTGTTACGCCGTCGTCTACGAGATCTTGGCGATCGCTCCAGAGCGATCCGAACTCAATCCTTTAATATTGACCTCGAACAACATTGTATAATTTCTCATGCCAATTCTGATTCACGCCGACAGTTAGATCTATCTGCTGTTGAATTTAAGTTGATGACTTTGTTGGTTAAACATCCGGGCAGGGTATGGCAAAGAGGACAACTGATGGAAAAGCTTTGGGGAGATAACTTTTTTGACAAAGAACGAGTTATTGATACTCACATCGCCCGACTGCGGAAAAAAATTGAATTTAATCCCAGTCAACCTCAGTTTATTAAAACAGTATTTGGCGTTGGCTACAAATTTGAGGACGCATAAGCAACCTTGGCGTTGCTAAATCTCAAATCTCAATTTGATTAACAACAACTTTAGTTGATTAAGCCGATTTCTAAGCCCCAGGCGAGAATTGAACTCGCGACCTCGTCCTTACCAAGGACGCGCTCTACCACTGAGCCACTAGGGCATGAATAATTATCTTATCATGAGTCGATTAGCTTTGGCGTAACATCAGTTAATCAGTAATTTTTTTAATTCGCGATCGCGCCATTTCTTCTGACTAGATTTTGCTAGATCTTTAATTATTTCTGACAGTCATTAATAACAAAGCGATCGCACTTAGAGTAAAGACGCTGCCACAAATAAAAGTTGCTTTAGGGCTAATTATTTGCCACAGACTGCCTGCGATTAAGTTAGCTGGTAACAAGGCAATCCCCATAGCTAAATTAAAATAGTGAGTCAATAGCTCATACTATAAATAATTACCTTCTTGTAATCCTAGAGGACAACTATGGCGATCGCAACAGCACCTCAAAATAATCTAGAAATAGTAACCAATGGCTTACCCAATATCTGTGGTTGGGAGTCAGACATCGCGACCGTCGTTAATTACAATCAGCCAGTCTTTTTACCCCACAGCAAGATTAATCTCGAACAGGTTAACGCTGGTTTTGCCTGCGCCCTTCATATGCACCAGCCCACCATCCCCGCAGGAGCAAACGGTGAATTAATCGGTAATCTGCAAAATATGTTTGAACATCCTGATAATGGCGACAATCATAACGCAGGAGTTTTTGCCTGGTGCTATTCTCGCATGGGTGATTGGATACCGGAACTAGTAGCTAACGGCTGCAACCCCAGGATTATGCTGGATTATTCTGGCAATCTTCTTTGGAGCTTTCAGCAGATGGGGCGTAACGATATTATCGATAACCTCAAAAAAATTACCTGCGACGCAAATTATCAGCCCTATGTGGAATGGCTGGGTACGATGTGGAGTCATGCAGTGATTCCTTCAACTCCTATTCCCGATCTCAAGCTACATATTCAGGCTTGGCAACATTACTTTGCTGCTATTTTCGGCTTTGATGCCCTACAACGGATCAAAGGGTTTTCTCCTCCAGAAATGCACCTACCTAACAACCCCGATACTCTTTATGAATATATCAAAGCTCTTAAGGAATGTGGTTATCGTTGGCTGTTGGTACAGGAACATTCCGTAGAAAGATTAGACGGTTCAGGCTTGCACCACGATGATAAGTATATCCCCAATCGCTTAGTTGCTCGTAATACTCACGGAGAAACGATCGCTATTACGGCCTTAATTAAAACCCAAGGTTCAGATACCAAACTAGTAGCTCAGATGCAGCCCTATCATGAAGCTAAAGGTAGAGGCAGACAACAAATTGGCAGCGTTTCTATACCTAGTTGTGTAAGTCAAATTGCCGACGGTGAAAATGGTGGGGTGATGATGAACGAGTTCGCCCGTGACTTTCAGCCTGTATGGTACGAACTAAAAGACAATCAAAATATCGTCGGGTTGAACGGTACAGAATATTTGGAATTAATTGAAGCGGCGGGAGTAAAGCCTGAAGACTATCCTACTTGCCAAGCCGTCGGACAGCATAAAATTTGGCAACAGGTAGATCCTGAAACTGCTACGCCTAACAAAGTACAAAGTGCGATCGCTCATTTAGAGGCAACAGATCATCAGTTTCACATGGATGGAGCATCTTGGACAGACGATCTTAGTTGGGTTAAAGGTTATGAAAATGTCCTCGAACCAATGAACCAATTGAGCGCTATGTTTCACCTGAAATATGATGCTCTAGTCGCTCAAGATCCTGCGGTAACTAAAACTAAAGAGTATCAAGAAGCATTGCTTTATGTGTTGCTACTAGAAACAAGCTGCTTCCGTTATTGGGGGCAGGGTACTTGGACAGATTATGCCAGAGAATTATTCCGCCGAGGAGAAGCCTTATTGAAATAATTTTCCTAAGGTGAGCATAAATGGAAACATCATAAATGAGCGATTAATTTGTAATGCCCACCAAAATCAATTTGCCGACGAAAATTGACGCATAGATTCAATTAACCGCTCAAAATAGGGTTCGATCTCATTCTGCTGTGCTGGTTCAAAATGCTTCAGACTAAAAACTTTTAATTGTTCCAAGCCCAAAATCATGGCATCCAAAGGAACTTGCAGTTCTTGATATAGCTGCTCCATATACTCTAAACCGCGATCGCTCGTATAGTCTACTCTTTGACCGCTGATACCATAGCTAATACAGCGCATAAAGTGCCAAAAGTCACGCCAGCAGGCTTCGGCTCGCATAGTCGGATATAAACCGCCTCCAGGCTCGGTAATCCCTGGACAAGCATTCAAAACCACTCCTCGAGCCTGGGAAACTATTTCTACCACATTGTCTCTTAATAGTTTTCCTTGAGCTAATCCTGTCGATAAGCTGGACACAATCGCCTCAATTTTGGCAATATCTTTATCTGTCAAATATCTTCCCTCATTATCTGCCTGCTGGAAAATATCAATTACTTCGGTAGGATAATTCTGCCAATCCAAACTAACAATACGAGACTTTTTGATTAATTCTTGTACTTTATCACTGAGCATTTTGTGTCTCCAAGATCTGGGCTTATTTACTATATATCCTTCGTCAGACAGCTATCTAGCAACAGCAATGTAAAGTAAAGTAAACTCATAATTCAATTTTAAGCTCATAGATATGGATATAGAACAAATTAAAATCGCTATAGATAACTCCGATCCTCAGCAAAGAATGAAAGGGATTCGACAACTCAGAAATTACGAAGCGGATATTGCTGTACCTTTACTGTTGAATCATGTTGATGATCGCGAGTTTTTAGTCCGTTCTTTTGTCGCGATGGGATTAGGCAGAAAGCAAAGTGATGCAGCTTTTGCGGCACTATTAGGCATGATCAAAGATGATCGCGATCCTAACGTCAGGGCAGAAGCAGCAAATTCCTTATCTTTTTATGGCGATGTAGCAGTGCCTCATCTGAGACAAATGTATGAACAGGACGATCATTGGTTAGTTCGACGTAGCGTAATTGCAGCTATGGCAGATCTTAATAGTGCTCAAGAGTTATTAGAAATTTGCGCTATTGGATTATCAGGCGAAGATCAGCCAGTTATGGAGTCATGTATCAGCGCTTTAGGACTTCTGGCAAATACAGAACAGCAAGCAGAAGCTTTGAAATTACTTTTACCCTTAGCAGCGGATGAATGTTGGCGCATGAGGTTACAGGTGGCTAAATCTTTGGGCAAATATAATCATCAAGGGGCGATCGCTGCCTTAGAGCAGCTTAAAACAGATGAGGACCATCGCGTAGTTGGTGCAGTCTTAGAAAGTCTACTCTAAACTCCAAATAATTAATCTTTCTAGAATCTCGATCAATAAAATAAATGACTCTTTGATAAAATCATTAGAGAAACATTAACAAATATTACAAAATTCCTTAAATGAAATTATTGGTAGTTGGCGCGACTGGCACTTTAGGCAGACAGGTGGTTCGTCAAGCTTTAGATGAAGATCACGAAGTACGCTGCTTGGTACGCAACCCTAACAAAGCAATTTTTCTTAAAGAGTGGGGTGCAGAAATAGTCAAGGGCGATTTGTGCGATCGATCAACTCTTGCTCCTGCATTAAAAGGTGTTGATGCCGTTATTGATGCTGCTACTGCTAGAGTTACCGATAATCTCAGTGCCAAGGAAGTCGATTGGATAGGCAAAGTTAATTTGATCCAGGCTACTAAAGCCGCTGGAATAGAGCGATATATCTTTTTCTCAATTCTTAATGCCGACAAGTATCCAGAAGTTCCTTTAATGAACATCAAGCGATGCACAGAATTATTTCTGGCTGAATCTGGCTTAAATTACACTGTTTTACAGCTTGCTGGTTTTATGCAAGGATTGATTAGTCAATATGCGATACCGATCTTGGAAGAACAGGTTGTGTGGGTAACGGGAGAAAGCACACCTATTGCCTACATGAATACCCAAGATATTGCTAAGTTTGCGATTCGGGCTTTGTCAGTATCGGCTACGGAGAAGAAAACTTTTCCTGTAGTGGGAACAAAAGCCTGGGGTGCCTATGAAATTATGAATCTGTGCGAAAATCTTACTGGAAAAAATTCTCGCATCTCTCGCGTATCTTTAGGTGTACTTGGCTTGATGCGCCGCATAACTCGCTTTTGTGAATGGGGACAAAACACCGCAGATCGCCTCACTTTTGCCGAAGTATTAACCAGTGGTAAACCATTAGATGCACCAATGGAAGATGTTTACGCAACCTTTGGTTTAGATCCTCAAAAGACTACTACTTTAGAAGAATATATGCAGGAATATTTCGGCCGCATTATGAAAAAACTCAAAGAAATTGATTACGAGAAAAATAAAGGCAAGAAAAAGAAAAGTAAAATACCTTACCGTAACCAGTTTTAAGCTCTAATTTGAGTATGATATTGTTCAATTAAGTTGCGTAACCCAAAATTGTAAATAATAAGTATTAAGGATCGAAGACTAGATATAAATTTAGTTTTTAGTCCTTATTTTTTGCGTTTTGAATTTTATGTTTTACGCTTAATCTACGTAAGTTTGTTAACTATGTAAGTCAAGAGATAGTATTTAATATTTATTGTTTATTCTGTAACAAACATCAAGAAATCGATCGTCGATAGTTATAATCAAATGGTTCTTCTACCCTTTTTTAAAAATAACTTTTATTTTTTAGTAATTAGCTGCCAAATATACAAATATTTTATTTTGACTTGAAAATGACTTATAAAGCAAAATGTTATTTTTTATAGTTTGATTGGGAATTATGAATATGTAGAAAAAATAATGTTATGAACTGCTGCTATGTCTGGTAAAATTGTTTATTTTAATACAAAAAACTTTATAAAAAGAGGAATGTTTGACCAATCTGGCACAAAATGCACCATAGACGGGTTGGTTTTAAAAAAAGGCGACAGATCGGGACATGATGATATTCAAAAAATAATGAGTTCCTGCCGTCAATACAATCTTCTTGGCATCAATACCATAGTCGTCAAAGGAGATAATGATTTAACTATTTGGATTGAGGAGAAATCTCAAACTATTCAAGAAGCTGGAGTTACAAAAGATGATGAAGTAACCAGGCAACCACTGGCAAATAATCAGTCACTTCCCACTAAAACAGTGACTAAGCAATATCGAGGTCAAGTATATGAAGAAGTCGTTGTAGATTGGGCAGCAATGCAGCAAACAAACCAGCAAAACAAGCCTCGTCGTAAGTATCGAGGACAATATATTGATTAACTAAATAATAAATAATAATTTAGAGTTAAATATTAAGTTTTATGAAATAAGTTACTAGTCTATTGCCATCTCTTAGCTATTTAAACCGCTAGATATTAGCTTTCTTCGGTGATTTTCTTTGGCTTAGTTAGATCGACTGCCACTTTTTCGTCCTGAGTATCGATCGCAACTAAGGATGTTTCTTCTAGCTTAACAATTTGGGGTTGAAAGTTGGCTGCTATCTTATCTCGCTGATTGATTAGGTAGATACTAGCTATTGTTAGGCATACTCCTGCTGATTGAAGAGTGCTTAATACTTCCGCAAGAATAATTGTGCTAAACAACAGAGCAAAGATCGGAGTCAAAAAAGTTAAGGCACTCAAACTAGTCAAATTACCCTTAGATGCCAAATAAAAGAAGATTCCATAGGCGATCGCGCTACCGAAAACCGTGGCGTATCCCAGTGCCAGCCAACCTTCTAAGGTAATATTACTCCACTGTTGTGATTCTTGTAGCCAAGACAAACCAAACAAAGGCAATCCACCTAAAATCATATGCCAACCTGTAGCCACTACAGGATCGCTATAACGACTAATGTAGGGAATCATAACCGTACCTACAGCCATGGATAAAGAAGCTAGCAGCATTAACCACTCACCGTTATCAAATAATCCCAGCCAGTTCAAATTTATTGCCCCAAAATCTCCAGCAAACAGACTATAGATCCAGCGATCGGGTAAACCAATTAAGCTGATACCTAAAATGCCAATACCTAATCCTAACCAACCCCACAGACCAATAATTTCACCAAACAACCAGCTAGACAAAAGAGCAACTGCTAAGGGTTGAGAATCAATCATAACTGAACCTAAACCAGCCCCAGTTTTAACAATTCCTTGAGCTAAAAAACCTTGAAACATCGCCCCGTCAACTATAGCAAAAGCCAGAATCCATAACCAAGCTTGCCAAGTTTTAGGCTGAGGTAATTTTAAAATAGCTGCTACTACCAATACTAAAATTCCCGCTGGTACTAATCTAACTCCCGCCATAAAAAAAGGTGTAGTGTAGGGAATAACTCCTTTCATAGCTACCATTGCAGTTCCCCAGAGGAAAAAAGGAGCAATCAGCAATAAGGCTTTAGGAATTGATGAGGTTGAATTAGAACTGAGTTGCATTAAATTCGAGATAACGGACTACCTGTATATGAGTTTACTCAATTCTCAAAAAATTTGTACTTTTGTTAAGCAGTTAGTGCGATCGCACTAACTGCTTACTTTTGACTTTTAACTGTCACTGGCTGTCTTGTTTTACTTAAGTTAGCATTGCGTGAGGTCTTGACTAAATATTCCTTATGCTGTCTGTTAATCTTGGTAGCCATAGTTTTAAAGTCGGTGCAACGACTGTATTTGCCCTAATGCTGCTTGACGGTGGTGTTCAGGCACAGATAACTAGCGACAATAGCACTAACACTAAAGTTCAAGCCGACCAAAATAGATCCGTGGTTACTGGCGGTATTCAATCGGGAAATAATCTGTTTCATAGTTTTGAGCAATTTTCTTTAAGCACTGGTGCAACAGCTAATTTCGATCATGCTTTAGAGATTGAAAATATTTTTAGCCGAGTTACAGGAGGAACAGTTTCCGAGATTGATGGTTTAATTCAGACACAGGGCAATGCTAATTTATTTTTACTCAACCCCGCAGGAATTGTTTTTGGCGCGAATGCTCAGCTAGATATAGGAGGTTCATTTATTGCCACTACAGGCGATCGCCTGATCTTTGAAGACGACGTTGAATTTAGTGCATCTATCACCGAAGACAAGCCTTTATTAACTATCAGTTCACCCATTGGTTTACAGTATGGTGGCAGCGTAGGCAACATTGAAGTGTTACCTAATGCCAATCGTAGCCCTAATGATCGTGGTTTAAATATTAGACCTGGTAACACTCTAGCTTTACTGGGTGGTGATGTATCGATGAGCAGAAACAGTCTTAATGGTATTGGCAGTAATGTTGAAATTGGTAGCGTCAAGTCTGGCGTAATTAAGCTACAAACTCACGAGAATGGTTGGCAATTTAATTATCAAGCTGCTCAAGATTTGGGCAATATCAGTTTTAGTAATCGAGCCTTAATTAACAATAGTGGTGGCAAAGTCAATTTTCGGGGCAAAACCATTAGTCTAGCAACTGGTTCAGGCATACGCGATTTCAATAACCTGAATCGAACCAGAAGCAGCATCAATATAGAAGCTAACGAATCAATTAATCTCAACGGTGGCTTGCTATTAACTCAGGTAGGACAACAGCGTAACGATCTAGCTCAAGCGATCGCTAATGTGGGTGGAGACATTTTACTTCAGTCTCCTCAAATCTTTTTAAATAATGGCTCAGTGGTTTCGGCTGGTACTCTGAGCAATGGTGCAGGGGGCAACATTGCTATTAACGCTCAAAATCTCGTGCAGCTATCTAGCGACACAGGAAACCCTTCAATAGTTAGCACCTCTACCCAAGGAATGGGTAACGGAGGTCAAATAGAAATTAATACAGGAAAATTAATCATCAACGGAGGAAGTCAGGTTCAGGCTTTAGCAGGAAACGGTGCAGGAGGTACAATTACGGTGAATGCTAGCCAAGGTGTAAATATCTCTGGCACAGGAATCTTGCGATCGCGAGACAGAGCCGGCAATTCATCAGAAATTGAACTAAATAGCGGTTTTTCCGCTTCTTCGGGGATTGAGGGCTTACCCGCCTTACAGCAACCCCAAGGTAAAAGTGGCAACTTGGTAATTAATACTCCTAATTTGACTATACAAGAGGACGCGCAAATATCGGTTAGCAATTATGGTTTGGCTGATGCAGGAGATATTCAAATTACGACCTCAACTCTCAGCTTAGATACGGCAGGAAAAATCGTGGCTAACACCGCATCTGGAGAAGGCGGTTCGATCTCCATAATTGCCGAAAAATTAGTTATTTTAGACCAGGCAAGTTCTATATCTACCGCCGCCAAGCAAAATGGTAATGGGGGTAACATCAAGGTAAAAACGGCAAATTTAGTTTTGCTGGACTTTAATCAAGTTAGTGCTAATGCGAGTCAGGGAAATGGAGGGAAGATTACGATTGATACCCAAGGACTATTTATCGATCCAACTAGTAAAATTACCGCTAGTTCCGAAGTTGAACAAAAAAAAGGTACTGTAGAAATCAATACCTTAGATCTTAGTTCGAGACTGGAAACAGATTATTATGAACAGTCTCCCCTGGCAGCAGAAAATCAGATTAACACCGGCTGCGGTGTCGGTACAAGTCTCGCCCAGAATCAATTTCGCGATCTTGGTCGTGGCGGTATTCCTAATAATCTACTCCAAGAAACCTCTAATTTAGAAACTCTAGCTGACTTGGGCAAACATGAGCCTAAAACATCAAACTCAATCAAGCAGAGTAAAGATACTTTTGAGCAATCTACTGATTTAGAAGATCGACCGCTCACTGAAGCTAATAGTTGGATTGTTAACTCTCAAGGTGTGGTTGAACTAATTGCCCAACCGCAAGTCGCCACATCAACGCAACCATCAAACTGCGGACTTCGTTAACCTAGACAAGATGCAAAAAATTCTTAGTTTCTTGCCAAATTCTCTCCTGAACATCATTTAAACCATGGTCGCTATTAAGTTCAATTAACTTGACCTGGGAATGTTGTTTGGCATAGTCTCGGCTAACTTGAATGGGTACTACATCATCATGAATACCGTGAATAATTAAGGTGGGGAGCGATCGCTTTAATCCCGACAGGGGATAATTTTCTGCATCGAGCCAAAATTGATAATGTAGCGGTATTTGTTTACCCTCGCCATAGTGATATACAGATAAATAACCAGACTCGCGCCATTGTTCAATTTGCTTAGGTTGCAACCTCGAATACCAACTGTGAGGAAACCCAAAAGCAGGTGCCAGCAAAATTAGGTTTTGTACCTGGCTATATTTTTGCGCCACCCAAGCCGAAGTCAAACCACCAAAGCTTGAACCAATCAAGGTAACGGGTACAGATGAATGGGGCAATGCTGCCACGACTTGTTCGATCTGTCGCGTTAGGGTAAGACGAGAAAAGTCTCCCTGATTGAGATCTAACACATTTAGATCGAAGCCGATCTCAGTAAAGCGATCGCGCAAATATTGAGCTTTACTAGATCGGGGACTAGAGGCAAAACCATGAAGATAAATATAGGCTGTCATAATTTCAACTACCGCTTTAAATTCATGTGTTTAGCTTAAACTACTTTATTTCAGCCAAAAAGCTTTGTTTAAGGACTCTAGGATTACCATTCAAAGCCTGAGCAATATATTTGGTTAATAGTTTAGCTTCAATCCTGGGTAAATTAAAACTATTTTGTTGCTCTTGATAAACATCATCCAGCAAAACATAAATCTTCAGCCTGCTGTTAATCCAAAACCAAACTTCTTGAACTCCTAATTTTTGATATTTTTTTAAATCATCAGTACCACCACTGCTAAAAACTATTGCGATCGCTAGATCGGGAATTTTTTGCAGATTATTAAAGCAAAAGCTGGTATCTGGTTCTTTGCCTACTTGTTTACTGCGATCTTTATAAGTGGTTGAGCCTGTAGGATAGTAATCTAAATCAAAGGCATCGCAATAGGTAATTACTAATAAAAAAATAAAGTCTTTAATCACTTCATGATTTTGACTAGGAGACATTAAAGTAATTACTCCATCGAGAAAAGATGTACGATAGCCCAAATATTCTGCTGTATCAAACTTTTCGTAATCCTCCCAAGCCATACCCGAAAAGCTTAAAGTCCGATCTTGCTTTAAAAGATGAGCTTTATTGATTGGTAATCGGTCATCAATTAACATAGCTATCAATAGTTTTTTTTCCTAGAGAACTCTATTTTAAAATTTTCAAATGCTTTTGTAGCGGGGCAATAGTGTTAGCTGCGATCGCGCCACTGGCAGCCACCGCAGGAATTCCAATACCAGGAAAGGTCGAATCACCACAGCATAACAAGCCCGACACAGGAGTAGTCGAGCCAGGGAATAATGCTTGACCCGCCCGATGTGCAGGACCATAAGTACCATGATGACGACGGAGATAACGCTTGTGGGTTAAGGGCGTGCCAATTAAAGTTAGTTCAGTGCGAGCGCGAATATCAGGAATCACTCGTTCTAATCCCTGCCACATGACTTCTGCTCGTTGCTGTTTCTGTTGCTGATAAGCCTCGCTACGGCGATCCATTCCTGCCCAAAGCTCATAAGGTTCATTGCCAGGAGTATAAACATGAATCGCGTGTTTTCCAGAAGGAGCAAGGCTGGGGTCTAATACTGAAGGAATAGAGATTACAACTACATTTTGAGGTGCGGTTATGCCCTTGTCCCAATCATTAACTACGATGTAATGACATTCTAAATCTTCTAGTCCAGTAGCATCTATTCCCAAATGTAAGTGCATAAAGCTGGCACATTCTGGGGTATTGGCTCTTTCTGTTACAAAGCTTTTTGGTAAGACTGTTTCAGGAATTAAAGACAAAGTATCCCATACCGAAGCGTTAGAAACTACTGCCTTATTTGCTCTAATTTCTAGACCATCGCGTAAACGTACCCCAACAGCGCGCTTATTTTTCACTAATATCTGCTCAACATGAGCATTATAAATAATCTCGCCACCCTCTTTTGTCAGTCCCCGCACCAAAGCATTAACAATTGCTCCGCTACCCCCGATTGGATAATCTAGCTGAACACCAGGTTTGTACCATTCGGCGAACATAAAAGCCATTTCTGCTCCGACAGTGCCACTAGCAGGCAAACCTGACAGCAGAAAACAGAGTAAATCTAGCCAGTTACGAATAAATGGGTCGGTGACCACCCCGTCCATAATCTTGCTAAATGGGCTAGTCATCCGTAGAATATTTGGCAAATGCCAGAGAGTACTTGGTAAATATTGACCCAGACTAAACGCTGCGCCCAAATCGAAGCGCATCGCCAAAGGAGGCAATGCATTAACCGCATCAGCTAACGGCTTCATTTCTGTCTGAAGTTTACGCCATTGATTTACCGCATCTTCACCCCGAAATTTCCTTAACACCTCACAAAAATGATCTGCCCCTACGTAGGCATTAAAATCTCCTTCGGGCATCCGACAACCCCAGGCATCGTAGTTTGCCCATGCTAAGTCTTCCTCGATGACATCTAGCACCTGGCGCAAAGGATTATTAGTAGGGCTAGAAGACAAACCTGAATATAGAGATGGCCCCGAATCAAATTTATAGCCATTTCGTTCAAAACTATGGGCAGCACCTCCAGGAATCGAATGACTTTCGCACACCACTACCCGATAGCCATATTTTGCCAGTAGCGCAGCGCAACACAACCCTCCCACACCGCTACCAATTACTACCACATCTACTTTTTCTAGACTCATATTTAATCTTGATTTCTTATTCCTGCCGCTCAATGTTAAATGTCAAGGCGTTGTTGAATTAAAACATGAAACCGATAATAATACTGTTCGTCTATTACGGATACACTCAATGCGATAAGTGCGACACGAAGTTAGTCCGTGCATGATAAGCTTCGAGACCGAAGGGCGGAGTGCGGTTTATCCGTGAATCCTTTAGGGCAAATGCTAAAGCATACCGCTCCGCGACGCGAAGCTAGTCCTTTAGGGCATATCCTTTAGGGCAAGCCGCTTCGCGACGCGTAGGACGGACGCGAAGCTAATCATGCACGGGCATATAGCTAAAAGCTAATAGCTAATAGCTTTTTCAAAAGATATATAAAATTGAATTTGTTATATTTCATACCCCGATTCAGCAACGCTAATGTTAAATGTTAAATGTTAAATGATTAAAGCGGTTGCTTATCTGGAACCCCCACGGCGCGAGGAAATTGTTTAGGGGTAGCCAAATGTTTACGTACATAAATGCAGTGCCGTATCCCTTTAGTCAGAGGAGTTGACCAAGGATGTATCAATTCAATCTTGCCCCCTAACTGAGCTATTGCCGATTCTAAACTAGCGGTTTCTCGATCGTTCCAATGTCCTCGATAGAGAACGGCTAATCCACCTTTTTTAACAAAGGGCAAGCTGTATTCAGCACAGACAGAAGCCTTGCTTACTGCTCTGACTAAAGCTAAATCATAGCTAGAGCGATCGCCTGGCACTCTGCCTAAAGCTTCTGCCCGAGCGACTATGCCCTTAGCGTTATTAAGCTGTAATTTAGCAATCAAGTCATTGACAAAGGTAATTTTCTTACGAGTAGAATCGAGCAAAGTTATCTGCCAGCGGGGAAAAGCGATCGCCAAAGGAATTCCTGGAAAACCCGCCCCTGTACCAACATCGATGATCTGTAATTTCTGATTGAGAATTTCTGCTGGTAAACCAACTATTCCTGACAACGAATCCCACAAATGCTTTTCCCAAAAGTCTTCGGGCGAGGTAATGCGGGTCAAGTTTTGTTGACGATTTCCGACCAAGACTTCTTGATAAACCTGTTGAAACAATTGCTCTTGAGCATCACTGGGTTGCCAGTCAAGAGTTCGTGACCAAACGTCAATCATTTGGGGCAGCGTATTAGTTTCAATCTGACTCATAAGCTTATAGAATTATCGGTTCAAAGCGGTTGGCTCAATCGATTGTAAAACTCCTTGATCGATTGTCCAACAGCGATCGGCTATTTCAATTAATTCCCCAGGATCGTGAGTTACTATTAGTAGCGTCCAATGTTGCTTCAATTTTGCTAGCAGTTTAGCTAACTGAATTCGCATTGACCAATCTAGTCCTGCTGTTGGCTCATCTAACATCAACACGTTAGGCTGACGAATTAGCTGCACCGCTAGGGCTAAACGGCGCTGTTGTCCTCCACTAAGATCATGAGGAGATATTTTTAAGGATATATGCTCTAATCCTACCTCGCTTAAAGCATCTCTGACTCTTTTTATATCTAATTCAGGATGACCCAAACGCAATTCTTCTAGTATCGTACCGCCACAAAAATGCCGTTCGGGAAACTGAAACACCAATCCCGCAAGCTGCTGCAATTCAATGTCTGTCAGTTCTTTGGTGCGCCAATAAATTTTTCCTTTGGTTGGTTCAGCTAATCCTGCCAAAATTTCTAAAATTGTGGTTTTTCCTGAACCACTAACACCCACAATCAATCCGAGCTTTTGTGCTGGTAGCTCTAGGTTAATATTATTGAGAATCGGTTGCACAGTAGCAGCAGGATGATAAGTTAAATTTTGCAGACGCAGCATTGGTGGATAATTCTAAAGTTTTATTATTTGATTATACGAGTTCAAATTAAGTAAATATAATTTTATGATTGGCTATATTTGAACATGATATTTGTAATACTTTTAGGAACTAGGTTTTTACTATTAACGTCCATATTTATCCAGATTATTAAAATTTTCTAATTAAGCATAATGAATCACCAAACTAAATTTATTAGCTTCAAAAAGCAGTTAAAACAAATGGTATTGAGTATTCCGTTGGCTATTACGATGATTGTCGGCTTGAGTAATAGTTATGCCTGGGCAGAAGATCCTTTTCGCCGAGATAATGCTCGCGATATTGGCAAATATACAGAAAAAGCTTTTAAAACTATTTTCTTGGAAGGAGATTATCAAACCGTTAGTAAAGAACTAGAATTAGCTGAATCTAAAGAACCTGAAGAACCTCTAGTTCATGCGATGCTTGCTTCTTTAGCCTATACCAAAGAAGACTGGGAAAGCATCAAAAAATATGCTACACAAACTTTACAATCGGCTCAGTTATTAAGCAAAACCGATCCAGTTAGAGGCAATCTTTATTTAGCTGTAGGACATTTTTTAGACGGAGCTTATATTTATGAAAAAAAAGGGGCATTAGATGCAATTAATAAGCTACAGCTAGTATTCAAATATTTAGATCGTGCCGAAGCTAGCGATCCTAACGATCCTGAATTAAATCTGATTAAAGGCTACATGGATCTATTATTGGCAGTGAATCTACCTTTTTCCAAACCCGAGCAGGCGATCGCTCGTTTTGAAGATTATGCTGCACCAAATTACTTGGTTGAACGCGGTTTAGCCGTTGCTTATCGCGATTTAAAACAATATAATAAAGCCTTAAAATATGCCGATCAAACTCTCAAAATTGCTCCTAAAAATCCCGAACATTATTACCTTAAAGGACAGATCTTAAGAAAAATTGGTCAAGCCGAAAATAACCCCGAGATTTTGGCAGAAGCAGTCGAAAATTTTGAACTAGCTCTGGAAAAATCAGCACAGCTTCCCAATTTTGTCCTCGAAACTTTAGAACGAGAAAACCGTTTAACTAAAGAAACAATTACCGAAATTACCTCGGCTAAGCAAAATTAGAGTAGTTTTGGGTCTAATTGGCAAATTTACAGCAACCGATAGCGGGTTAATTCCCAAATACGATCGCATTTGGATCGTGTTTAATCCTCACGCTCAATAGTTAAAAGTTGTGAGCTAATGGCGATCTCTGATGGGAATTAAATTAACCTGAGTGATAATCAAATAAACTTTTCTTTCCTTGTGTATGAATCCGATAACGTTTTTAACTCTGATAGCAGGATTAGTATTGCTAGTGATCGGGGCAGAGTTTTTGGTAAAGGGCTCGTCTAGACTTGCCGCAATACTCCGAATCTCCCCTTTGATTATTGGATTAACTGTAGTAGCTTATGGCACTAGTGCGCCAGAAATGTCCGTCAGCGTTATGTCCAGCTTGTCTGAACAGGGTGCTGATATTGCGATCGGTAACGTAGTGGGAAGTAATATTTGTAATGTTTTACTGATACTGGGTTTATCTGCCTTAATCGCTCCTCTAGCTGTTACCAAGCAAATGATTCGCTCTGAAGTACCAATGATGATTGGGGTTTCACTGCTGTTGTTAATGTTTTCCTTTGATGGTCAACTCAGCAGAGTAGACAGTATTATCCTATTTATTGGTGGGGTACTATATACTCTCTCTTTGATTTATCAAAGCAGTAAACAAAATGCAGAACAAGAGGAGTTTGCAGAGTACAGTTTCTTTAATCCAGTTACGCCGATAGTGTGGATTAAGAATACGGCATATATTATTGGGGGTTTAGTTTTACTAGTCTTGGGTTCTCGCTGGCTAGTAAATTCGGCGATAACAATTGCCGAATATTTCCAGGTTAGTAAATTAATAGTTGGTTTAACTATCGTCGCTTTAGGTACATCTCTACCAGAATTGTTTACTTCGGTAATCGCTAGTCTTCGAGGAGAGACAGACATTGCAGTAGGAAATGTCTTGGGCAGTAATATTTTTAATATCTTGGCAGTGTTAGGTGTATCGGGAATAGTTGCACCCAACGGCATTAATGTCAGTCCAACCGTGATTAGTTTTGATACGCCAGTAGCAATCGCCGTGGCATTTGCTTGTTTACCTATTTTCTACTCGAGAAAAAGAATCGACCGCTGGGAAGGCTTACTATTTTTGTTTTATTATTTGGCATACACCACCTATCTAATCTTGAACGCTACCGATCATCAGTTTCTGGCTTCATATGTCAATATCATGCTTGCGGTTGTTATCCCCATAACGGTAATTGCTTTAATCACCGTAGCGATTCTAGAAAAACGGGCAGAAAGAAAAGCAGGATGAATCCGTTCATTCGAGTTAATTGCTTATTGATTATCGTCTGCCGTGGTTGGTAGTTCTTCTAACTCGCTGGTAAAATCTCCAGCCAAAAAATATTCGACTATTTCCAGTTCCTGCTCAATTTTTGACACAATAGAGTTGGTTGCATCTACTGCGGTAGTAATTGAGTCCATCATAGATGCCATTTCATCTTCATCCTCGATTGAACTATTTACTCTAATTTCTAAAACAGATTGCCAGTCTGGTTCAATTTCACCCAAAATACGACAATACAGCCAAATTTTGCCAAATTTTGCCAAAGATGACCTAATTACTGCTGTAAAAATTCTCTGCTGAAGCTGCGGATAGTCAAGTTTTGCTTGGGTTGGCCGATTGATATAAATATGGAGCGTACTATTTTGAATAATTATCTGAAAGCGCAGCTTATCATCTTCACAGGCAAAGAGCGATCGCATTTAAAATCTGTTCTTCAGTCATGTTTAATTAGGCAAATCTTAGGTTTAGTTTGCCCAAAACCAGCAATTAATTAACTGAGCGATAAAAGTCTAAAAGCGATCGCTCCTTGCAGAAAAAGGATCGCGCAACAGTCTAATTAAAGAAGCAGTCAAGCTTTTGATGGAGAAAAGAGAAGCCAGAGATTAGTTAAAATACGTTTCTAGCTCTACTTATTCCTCGAATCATCTCTGTCAACCCAAACACTTATGACCGTAACTCCAGAAATTAAACAAAAAGTTGCTCAATTAAAAGAGCAGTTACAAAAAGCTGGCTATGCCTATTACGTTCTGGATAATCCCATCATGGAAGACGGGGTATATGACCAGCTATATCGGCAGCTACAGGACATAGAAACCAAACACCCTGAATTGATTACTCCAGATAGTCCGACGCAACGGGTAGGAGATAAGCCAGCCTCTAAATTTACTTCGGTAAAGCATAATATTCCTTTATATAGCTTAGAAAATGCCTTTAATTTTGAGGAATTAGCCAAGTGGGAAACTCGTTGGCAAAAACAACTCGATCGCCTGACTGAATTTACTTATGTCTGTGAACTAAAAATAGACGGTAGCGCGATCGCTCTAACCTACGAAAATGGTATTTTGGACAGAGGTGCAACCCGTGGTGATGGGGTAACAGGAGAAGAGATTACCCAAAATGTTAAAACTATTCGCACTATTCCCTTAAGATTGAATTTGCCTATAAAGGGAAGGGTAGAAGTCAGGGGAGAAGCATTTTTACCCATAAATGTTTTTGCAGCAATTAATCAAGAACGGAGTAAGTTGGGAGAGCCTTTATTTGCTAATCCCCGTAATGCTGCTGCGGGAACACTTAGACAACTCGATCCCAAGATTGTCGCCGAGCGCAAACTAAATTTTTTCGCTTATACTCTATACATTCTTGATTCCCCTAACAAAGCTAGAGATCTAGAACTCGGATCTCAATTAGAATCTTTAGAACTACTACAAAAAATGGGATTTCTGGTTAATCCTAATCGCAAACTGTGTCAGTCTCTGACAGAAGTAAAAGAGTATTTTCAACAGTGGGATACAGGTAGAAAAACTTTACCCTATATGACCGATGGCGTAGTAGTTAAACTCAACGACTATCAACTGCAACGACAGCTAGGGTTTACACAAAAGTTTCCGCGTTGGGCGATCGCACTTAAATATCCTGCCGAAGAAATCCCTACGCTTGTTAAAGATATTGTGGTTAATGTGGGGCGTACTGGGGCGGTTACGCCGATGGCAATTATGCAGCCTGTTCAGCTTGCAGGAACAACAGTACAAAGGGCAACTCTCCACAATAGCGATCGCATCTACCAGTTAGATATTCGCGTCGGCGATACGGTAATTATCCGCAAGGCTGGGGAAATCATCCCCGAAGTAGTAAGAGTTTTAACAGATTTACGTCCTTCTGGTACTGTTCCCTACCAGATACCCAGTAACTGTCCAGAATGCAGTTCAACCTTAGTTCGATCCAAAGACGAAGCCGTTACCCGCTGTATTAATATTTCTTGTCCAGCAATTTTACGGGGTAGTATTATTCACTGGGCTTCTCGCAATGCTCTAGACATTAAAGGTTTAGGTGAAAGAGTTGCTATTTTATTCATTGAAAATAATTTAGTTACTTCCGTTGCCGATTTATATTCCCTGACTGTGGAACAAATTGCCAGTTTAGAACGGATGGGAACAAAATCAGCCCAGAATTTAGTAGATGCGATCGCGCTTTCAAAAAATAAACCCTACGACAGAATTTTATATGGTTTGGGCATCCGTTATGTAGGCAGCGTCAACGCCAAAATATTAGCCGAAAATTTTCCCTCAATTGAGAAGTTGCAGATCGCACCTTTTGAATCTATCGAAGCCGTATATGGCATCGGTGAAGAGATTGCCCAATCTGTTTTTGAATGGGTTAGAGTATCCGCCAATCAAACTTTGATTCAGCAGCTGCAAGCAGCAGGGTTGAAGTTTGACCAAGCAACTCCCGACAACAATACCAATCTAGCTTTCTCAGGCAAAACTTTTGTCCTTACAGGAACTTTACCTAGCTTAAAACGTGAGGAGGCAAAAAAACTAATTGAGCAAGCTGGAGGAAAAGTAACAGGTTCAATTAGTAAAAAAACTGACTATATATTATTAGGTGAAAATGCAGGTTCTAAACTAGCCAAAGCCGAAAAGCTAGGTATTACTCAACTTAGCGAAGCAGAGTTAATAGATTTGCTCAAAATAAATAGATGACATTTTTTTAGAGATATCAGCCTTTGTGCCGAGGCGATCGACTATGGCATAAATATCATCACCGCTTGAGCGATTTCCGTAGCTAGCGTTGTCTAGGGCAATAAATAGTCGTGCGTTACTGTCAGTAATCCCCCTAGCAGTTAATCATTACTGATATGGCGATCGCTATTTTGGGACTTCAGCTAACGATCTCTATCAGTCCCCCGATTTTTACCCAAGATCGACAGAGTATTATTTTCTAGCTCAAAATCATTAATATTAGTCAGGGAAATCTCCTAGCGACTTAAGGTATTACCCCAAAGCGATCGCAACAATGAATGCTTATCAAGCTACAATAAAAGCTATATGCCCTAAAGGATAAGCTAAAAGCTAAACACAGATGATTGATTGGTTTACCAACTAGATCTAAGTTTTTGGTAAGTTATCAATCGCACTACGAGTGTTGTTTATTGTTTTAGCTAATGCGCAAAAATTGGTATTCTCGATAGTTTTTAAATGTTTTTCAATAAGTTTTTGATACTTTTGAGCTGAAACAACCTCAGCAAAACATGAATACCAAAGAGATAAATTCCGCCAATAAATGGAATAAGCAATGATGGACTGATGTGCATATGAACCTTGTACTTATACTGTTTTTTTCAACAACGGTCATTTTTCATTCAACTAAGAATGCAATTAATCTCTAAAAAATATGTCCCATCCGTTGTTTAATTTTGACAACATACATGGCTTAACGAATTGCATTTAATTAGGAATAAGCCCGTACCAAAATTAAGCATTACAATTTAATACGCATAGGATATATAGTCATAAATTACTGTGGAACATCTTATGAAAAATTGCTTTAGAGCAATTTTTCACCCAGTCGCACCAAGTAATAAAGCGTACGTATTTAATAACTAACTTCCACAAAAATTAGAAGATGTACAGATATTTCAAGTGAGTTTTATCGCTAACAACTAAGCTGCATTAAAGCTAATTTACTAATTTTCTAACTGAATAGTCCAAAATTGAAATACCAAATTAGAAAATAACATTCGTGTCGTTTTACGACTGCATAAACTGCTAAACCAAACAAAGTCGATCGCTAACACTCAACTTAACGTACATTTGCCGTTATTAATTGTTTTCTTAGTGTTGCCATATATGATAAACAACATTTACTAGTTTAGCAAATGAAAAATATCTTTATATACCCAAACAAGTAAATTTTTGGCGGAGAAACAGGTTGGCTAAATCTTACTGAACAGTATTGTATTTTTTTATTTGCTACTTCTTTGGGCTAGAGAAGAGATATCTAGATTAAACTTAATGGCTATTTGGCTGAGAATTTCTTGCTCGGCAAGAGTTATATTTCCTGTAGACATAGCAATGTCATAACATCTATTTAAAGTTATCAGAGCAAACTCAGGCAACAGTTCATCAAGTAATGTTGATAAATCTTCTGATTGTTGAAGATTAGCTGCGATCGTTTCTACAGAAGCTGGTGCAATTTCTTTAATTTTGAGTAAAATCTCTGCCCAGTCTCGATCGCGATAGCTAACTTTGACCATTTGTGCCAAAATGCGATCCATAATTTTAGACTGATTTAAAGCCACCTGCCAGTCAGTATCAGTTTTTTGCTGCATAGATGCAAATTCTGTTTGATTAACTTTGGCATCATAAAAACGACAGGCTGTTTGGCCCAAAACATAAAGCATGGCAGCATTAGTAGAAGCCCCCACCACTGCGCCAATTCCTGGGATGATTTCAACTATACTTAAGCCGGTTTTTAACACGTCTGCACCCAAAGACAAGCCAAAGACAGCCAGTACTTCTCCTCTGCGGGCAGGTTCTTCGAGATCTAAATCATAGGCTGCTGCAATTTCATAAACCATTTCGGTTTGCAATTTGGTAGTGGCAATCAGTTCAACTCCCAACAATAGTGCTGCAACAGGAGGAATAATATTAGTGATCAGTCCCAAGCGTCCCCCTGACCATGTCTTCTCGACAATTAAGCGGTGAGCAATCTCAGCGGGAGATTCATCAGGATGTTGCGATCGCATCAGATCCACCGTAGCTTTTACTTTAGCAGTATCCACTTTACCCAAGAAAGTCATAATCCAGTCTAAACCGATTATCCGATCGGCCGACTTGAGAACAGGGTTAGAGGCGATCGCATCCATAGTCTGCCCCGTGGTAACGGTAGTCTGTTCCACCAGTTGTTGCACCTGGGTAGTTAAACTGGCAGTCAATTCACCAATAGCATTAGCTGCTTCAGCGATCGCCTTAAATGGTTGATCTGATTGAGACATATTATATTTTGGATACAGTAAATAAATATTAAAATTCCTGACTACACCTATTCATCAAAGGATTAGGAATAATCAGGTTTTCAAAGATTAAATGGTCTTGACTATTTAGCTGGCGTAAACAGCGAACATCTGCCCAAATCTAAAACTAATCATGTTTTCATTAGTTTGGTTTCAAATTATTTAGCAAATCAGCAGCTTTGTCTCTAACTGTAGTTGCATTAGTATCTTCGGGTTTAATCATCTTTTCTTTGTCGGCACCACCTTGGACTTCGTTTGTTCCTTGCTGTGCTCTGTTAATTGTTTCTTCAAGTCCCATGGGGTTAGCATCGCCTTGACCAACTTTCTCGGTTTCAGCTTGTATACCTTTTAATTTTGCTTCTTTATCAGTAGGGTTGCTGGTGGTTCCTGCCTGGACGGGATAAGCAATAGAAATAAATAGTAAGCCACAGATAAAAGCTGTCAATATCAAACGCAAGGATGATTTTAACCAGTTGTTTAATTTATTGAATAACATACGTATTCCTCAACATTCATTTAGGCGGTCGACTATATTAATAACAATTGTCATAACCTGAAGACATCATCCTTTAGAGGTAAATTGCTCTCAAATTAGTAAAAACCGCTTCAAAGATAGATGAATAATCAAATTTTATTGTTATCAAATTGTCTGAATTTTATTATACGTTAATTGCAATCTATCTAATGATAGATCTCGCCTTAACTACAGCGAACAAACTCTACTTATAGGCACGATTGCGACGAGATAAGTTGCTTTTGTAAAAAAACTTAAAATTATTATAACTTTCGGTAGAAGGTAAGTAAATCTTTAAAGATTAGTTTGAATGTAAATAAATAAATAATTGTATTAAAAATTAATATTTTTATTGAGGAGATTTTCGATCATGGATAGTAATATTTCCAATCTAAACTTAAACATCAATTTAAGTTTAGAACAAAAGTTTAAAATAAGAATTTTTCAAGAGTCTGTCCAGGCGTTGAATCCAGAAGAGGCACGCTCTTTGCTAGTTGAAGCTTCAAAATTGTTAATGGTGAAAGATAATATTATTAAAGGACTAATTAAGCAAAATTTAGCTTAGTAGCGAACCATAACAACATAGAGTGTAAGTCGTAAAAATGAGTAGTAATATTTGGTTAAATTGGCGCTCGCCAACAGTAGCGTTAGGATTAATTAGTCTTAATATCCTACCTGTGTCTGCTAGCCAAAGCACAAAACCCAACACAGAATTTTTCCAAGAGCGGTCAGAATTGGTAGCAATAGACATTATCGACGCTATCCAAGGTGCAGTCCAATATATTCAGGTGTCTAACATTTCCGATGAACAAGAAGTGGCGATCGGACAACAGACTAACGAGCAGGTTTTGTCACAATATCAGCTGTATGATAACCCTCAAATCCAGGAATATGTAAGTAATCTAGGACAAGAATTGGTAAGTAATAGCGATAGTCGTAATATTCCTTTCAATTTTCAAGTGGTGGCTAGCGATGAAGTTAATGCTTTTGCTACTCCTGGAGGCTTTGTTTACATTACCACAGGACTGCTTAAAACCGCCGAAAATAGAGCGCAGCTAGCATCGGTAATGGCTCATGAAATTGCCCACATCAATGAAAAACACGGTATTAAAAATTTAAAACAAGCAGTGGCAGCCAGAGGTATTGCTAGCACTGTCGGAGTAGATACTAATACTTTGGCGCAAATAGCATATCAGTTAACGGTCGATCTGCCTCAAAGTCGTTCTTTTGAATACGAAGCCGACAGTAGTGGATTGAGTATATTAGAGCAGGCTGGCTATCCAGCGCAAGCATTTGCCGATTTCCTTGTCAAACTTGAGTCTAGTGGCGGTACACCAGAATTTCTTCGTACTCATCCCTCCAGCGAAAACAGAATTGACGCGATCGCTCAGGAATCTCAAACTACTCAGGCGGCTAATAGCAAAGGACAAGATAATACAGAGTACCAAAACAATGTTCTGGCGCTTTTATAGCAAAATGTCCAATGTAAATTTAATCACTGATAAAAATTTAAAATCCGAATTAGTATATTAGATTTATGACGGTCAGTTTAATCTATCAATAGCTAGATCACAATTATCTTGAAATAGCTTTTAATAGTGGTTAATAGGGAATTTAAATAAAGCAATTATGAGTAATAAAGAACACGAAAAAGTATATAATGAAAGCCACGACGAAGATGCGTTTCGCACCTCTAATGAAGGTGATGTAGTTGACGAATCTAAATCTTTAGAAGAAAAGAAAGAGCAGATTGCTGTAGAAAGTTGGGATATTGCAGGTCATGTTAAAACTCCCGCTTATTTTGTTGTAGAAGAACCAGACGGAGAAGAAAAAGCACTACATCACGTAAAAGATGCAGAGGAAATTTCTGATGTTATTCGCCAGGCGAGAACAGATGAAGATGGCGATCGCAAATGGTGGTAATTTGAACGAACATTGAACATTTAGTTTAGGTCAACACGTTTGCTTAAACTACCTAAACCATATTTAGTAAATATTAAAGGCTGTAGTTATTTAAGTTAGCTACAGTCTTTTTTAACTAGTTAGCTTTACTTAGATCTAATTCTTTATAGTAACTAAAAAATAAAATATCTAGCTGAAGATTTATACCTATTGAAAGATGCGAGTTTAAATTGACTTTCATATACTGTTGAAATCGTTACAAATTTTATAATCTATTATTCATACATAATAACTACGGTCATGTTGACAAAAAATAGAGGGAAAATAGCTCTTATCTCCGTTCATGGCGATCCTGCAATAGACATTGGTAAAGAAGAAGCAGGAGGACAAAACGTTTATGTTAGAGAGGTGGGAGAAGCCTTAGCGCGTCAGGGTTGGCAGGTTGATATGTTTACTCGTTGTAGTGATGCGCAACAAGAAAAAATTGTCGAACATAGTCCTAATTGCCGCACAATTCGCTTAACCGCAGGGCCTCAAGAGTTTATCGCCAGGCAAAAAATATTTAAGTATTTGCCTGAATTTCTCGATGCCTTCATTCAGTTTCAACATGATCAAAGAACAATTTATCCTATAGTTCATACTAACTACTGGCTTTCTGCCTGGGTAGGCATGGAGCTAAAAAAACGCCAGTTAGTTCAGCATCTGCATACTTATCATTCTCTAGGTGCAGTGAAATATAGATCGATAAACACAGTGCCAATGATTGCCAAAACTCGCTTAAAAGTTGAGAAGCAGTGTTTGGAAACTGCGGATCTGGTGATTGCTACCTCGCCGCAAGAAAAAGAGCATATGCGATCGCTTGTATCAACCAAAGGCAACATCAAAGTAATCCCTTGTGGAACTGATGTTAGTGCTTTTGGTAGTATTTCAACCGAAGCAGCAAGAACTAAACTTGGGTTACAGCCAGAAGATAAAGTGGTTCTTTACGTCGGACGTTTTGACCCGCGTAAAGGCATTGAAACCTTGGTTAGAGCAGTTGGTCAATCTAAGGTTAGAGAACAGCAAAATCTGAAGCTAATCATCGCTGGCGGTAGCACGCCTGGCAGAAAAGACGGCAAAGAAAGAGAACGTATTGAAAGTATTGTTAACGAACTAGGACTGCAAGATATCACTACTTTTCCTGGTTTAGTTAACCATCAAGATTTAATTTACTACTATGCAGCAGCGGATGTCTGCGTTGTCCCCAGTCACTACGAACCCTTTGGGTTGGTGGCAATAGAAGCCATGGCTTCTGGCACTCCTGTAGTAGCTTCTGAAGTTGGAGGCTTAAAATATACCGTTGTCGATGAGGTAACGGGATTACTTGCTCCACCTCAAGAAGAACAGGCTTTTGCTAGCGCGATCTCCCAAATTTTGTCTAACCCATCATGGTGTCAGCAACTTGGTAAAAACGCTAGGGAAAGAGTTGAGTCTAAATTTAGCTGGGATGGCGTAGCCTCTCAATTAGACCAACAATATCTATCCGAGTTGAATAAGTTACACCAGGAGTTTTTAACCCCAGCCGTGTAATTACTCTTCGTGGCGTTGCTTAGTTTGAATATGTACAAAAACAATAATTAATTTTATCTGCGTATTCTAATTCAGCATCGTCACATCAACTAAAAATATAATTAGGAGTTTCTTATGAACTTAACTAAATTAACTACAGCTACTATTATTACTCTTAGTCTAACTGTACCCGCTGGCATAGCCTTGAGCCAGGATAAAGAAGGAACTGTAGACCAAAACCTAAACCAGGCTGAACAAAACATGGATAACATGGGCGAAAACCTCAATGATGCAGGAAACGCCCTTGATAACGGTGTTGAAAATACTGGCAAAGCTGCCGAACAGGGTTTAGACAATACTGGTGCAGCGATAGAACAAGGAGCGCAAGATGGGGGTGCTGTTATTGAACGCAACTCTAATCAGGCCCAACAGCAAGTAGAACAAACTGCGGCAGAAGCACAAAGAAACATCAACCAGGCTGCTGAAGCAGCGCAAGCCGAAATGGCCCAAACCGCTGCTGATATAGAACAGCGAGATAACTGGGGTTGGTTAGGACTACTTGGTTTACTTGGTCTGTTTGGTTTGGCTGGTAGAAACAAGAAAACTCGCATTGTCGAGGAGCACCGCGATCTAAAACCTTTAGATCCTAATGAGGGCAATACATATGTATAACAGCTAATCAATTGACTAGCTAATTAACGAGAAGGGACAGATTCCTGTCCCTTTTTTGTGTTGCTTTGAGCGTTATACTAAATTTGATTGAGAAAACCCAGTTGCGGTAAATAATTTTAACTAGGCTAAAAACCTTCTGATGCTAAAGGATATGGTACTTCTGACTTCTGTACGGACGTTCGATGGAACGTCTTCTCAATAATGGCTGCCAGACTTACGATGTTGAATTGCCGTAATTCCACTGCTTTGTATTACTTCGCCTTGTTCTACTACTGCATAGATTAAGGTGCGATCGCCTGATTCTATACTGCTTTGAACGGTACATTCTAGATAGGCTAAAGCTTCTTCAATAATTAAGCAGCCGTTGCTAGCGGTTTTGGTAGTCAAATTACCAAATGAATCACTGCTTTGAGCGCAAAAGTTTCTCCTTACGCTTCTACCTTCATTGAGAATATTCAGCACCAACTTATCGCCTAGACTGCCGATTATGTCTGCATTTTGTTCTTTAGCTACCGCAATCATCACTCCAGGAGGATTAAAAGTTGCCTGGGATACCCAAGAAGAAAGTACACCACGATGAACATTATTATTACAGGTAGTTAAGACGCAAAGCGAACCAACAATTCTACCGACTGCTTGTTCGGTGCGATCGATTTGTATTTCTGTTACCGCTTGGCGAGGAGTACGCAGCCTTTTGGTTTTTTTTAATTTTTGGGTAAATTCTTGACCAGCCTGTATACATTCTTTTAAAGTACTAACAGTAGGACTAAAACGCACTTGGATTGGTTCAAAGCCAAAGCTATAATGAGCATCTTTGAGTTTATTTTCCAACAAAGCGATCGCTTCACCACTCCAGCCAAAAGAACCAAACACCCCTGCTAATTTAGTTTTGGCTGCGTTAGCTAGGACAATTCCCAATGCTGTCTGAATTTGAGTTGGCGCATGACCACCTAATGTCGGCGAACCGATGATAAAACCATCACAGGCTTGAACTGCTGCGGTAATTTCTTCAGTTGAGGCAAGTTCGCAGTTAATCGATTCTACCGCTACTCCCGACTGTATCAGACCATGAGCGATCGCACTGGCAATGGTTGCGGTGTTGCCATAAGCAGAGGCGTAAAGTAAAACTACTTGAAATTTTTTGCTGGTTTGTTGTTGACACCACTGTTGATAATCATAGCTAAAGCGGCTGAGGCTATATTTAATTAATGAACCATGAGCAGGAGCATATATTTTGCTAGGTAAAGGCGCAAATTTAGCTAAAACAGTCTCTAACTGTTTGGTTTGGGAAGCATGGAGACAGTCAAAATAGAAACGGCGGTCTAAATCTAATTGTTTCCAGTTATCATCGAAGATGGGTTCATCACACAAATGCATCCCAAAAAATTTATCGCTATAGAGAATTTTACTTTGAGGATCATAGGTACACAAGCCATCTACCCAACGGGGAGTAGATGCACTCAGAAACTGTAGTTGATGTCCTTGTCCTAAGTCTAAAGTATTATTGTCTCTGACTACTTGAATTCGCGATCGCCATTCGGGAAATATTAATGCACCTTCTAAAGCTTTGACTGCTGGTTTAGAACAGATTATTTTTGCTTGAGGTGCTTTTCCCGCTAAGAGTTGCACTGTTGCCAAACGGTTAGGATTAACGTGCTGCAAGATAATGTAGTCTAGCTTTTGTAAATCGAGATGCTGTTCTAAACTATCGAGGTAAATTTGTGTAAAAGACTGCCCTGGTGGATCGATTAAGGCGATTTTATCTGCTTGAATCAGATAAGAATTGGAAGTAGTGCCTTTTTGACGCGAATATTCAACTTCAAATTTTAATCTTTCCCAGGTACGCGATCGCAATACTTCAGTGTTTGTACCAATTTTAGCTACTTGAACGTCTCTTTGTTTGGCAGGTGTGTGATTAATAGTTGCTTGTGTCATGATGGTTAGTTGTTGATGGTTAATTGTTTGTCCCCTAAAGGATATGCCCGTGCATGATTAGCTGAGTCCTTCGGACTTGCTTCGCGTCCTAAAGGATTAGAAGTTCGCGTCACACGTAGTTAGTCCTTTAGGGCATATCGCACAGATGAACACAAATGATTTATTGTTTGTGATTTGTTAGTTGTTGATGGTTTTTTGTTTATGTCGTTGAGTTATTTTTTGTTCTGGATCGACACCTTCAAAGGTGGGGGGTAGCCAAACTCGGACTACTAATAAAACAGATAAAACTAACAGAAAAGAACAAGTGGCTAATACCTGACTCCAAGGAATTTCTAAAATTCCCTTGACGATAATTTCTCTTAGAACTGAGACAATTGAGACTTCGACGGCTACACCAATAGAAATTCGACGTTCTTGCAAGTAAATGATTAATAAGCGAAATAATTCGACTAAAATTAGTAAAAACAGAATGTCAGCCGTGACTTGGGTAAAATTTAAGGGCGGTAGCAGAGAAATAAACATCTCTCGCAACTGAATCGCCATGAAGCTAAATAAGCCGATACAAAGAGAGATAATAATCGAGTCTTGGATAAATTCTAAAATTTGAATTACCCCACTGCTATTGAACAATTTGTACCAGGGAATCGGTGGGGAATCGACAAGTTTGTGCATGGTGAATATAGGGGTGCAGGAGTGCAGGAGTGCAGGGGAGGAAAGCTAATAGCTAACAGCTAAAAACTAGTAAATCAGAACGAAGGTAATTTACATTAAGCGTATTTAATAATGATTTCCTACCTTACGATGATGAACAGCAGTGAGGACATCTAGTTTGGCTACTCTACCAGCTTCTACAGTGCTATAAACAATCCAGTGATCGCTACATTCCAAGCGATTACTAACTTCGCATTCGATATAAGCTAGAGATTCGGCAATAATCGGTGAACCATTATTCGCAGGTACGGTTTTGATACCTTGAAAGCGATCTGCACCAGGGGGGAAACGTTTGAGAAAATGTCTAATTAGATGCTGATAATTGTCTTCTTCTAAGACATTCAACACAAAACGATCGCCAATCTGTAAGAAAGATTCAATTGCCCGATCTTTAGCCACTGCGATCGCAATTCCTAAAGGAGTTAAACTGGCTTGTGTCACCCAAGAGGCAACCATGGCACTAGAGATATCGCCTTTTGTGGCAGTGATAATGTATAAACCGTTGCTAATTCTGCCCAAGGCTTTTTCTAAACTATTGTCAATTGCTTTAATTTGTTTAATAGTGCGATCGCGAGTTAACCACTGTCCTAAATCTGTACCAGCTTCATCACAAACTTGATTTGTAACCCGATCGGGAGATTTTTTGACTAAAATTGGCGGAAAGACTTCAGTTAAGCCAATTTCCTGAAACTTATTCCGCAGTGGATAAATTGGTTCATCTTCGCCACCACCAGATTCAAATAAGGCAATCGCCTGTTTATTATGGGCTGCTGCCATTATAGTACTGAGAATAGTATGGGCTTCTCGATCTGATTGAGATGGCATCCCGATGACTAAACCTGCTGCTTGAGAGACTATTTCTCTTACTTCTTGCGGTTCGGTATTATTCCAGTCAATTAATTCTACAGCCACACCTGTTCTAGTAATTCCATGCGCGATCTCTCTAGCGAGATAATCGCTGTAACCGTAGTCTTGTGAATAAAACAGGGCAACCAAAGTTTCAGTTTTAGTTTGTGCCTGACTCCATTGTTGATAGCGATCGACTAGTTCGGTACGATTATATTGTAGTAAAGGGCCATGTCCTGTGGCGATCGTTCTTAATTCTAGTTTGCTCATTCGTTTAATTGCAGCTAAAACCGAACGCGCATTGGGTTTCATCAGACAATCATAGTAATATTCATAGTCTGCCTCGATTAATTCCAAATCTTCATCAAAAGTAGGTTCATCGCAATAGTGCATCCCAAAAGCATCGCAAGTATAAAGAACTTGAGTTTTATAATCGTAAGTAAAAATCGTATCGGGCCAATGTAAATTAGGCGCCGAAACAAATTCTAATTCATGTCCATTTCCCAAATCCAAGCGATCGCCATTTTTAACTATCTGATGTTCAAAAGGTTTATGCACCATGTCGGCTAAAAATTTAATTGCCACTTTCGCACCGATTACCGTAACCTGGGGTGCTAACGCCAAGATGTCTTTAACTAAACCACTGTGATCTGGTTCGGTATGACTAATAATTAGATAATCCAGTTGCGTTGGATCGATAAAACCTGTTAACAACTCCAGATAAAGCTGACGAAACTTGGCGTGAGAAGTATCTACTAGTGCTAGCTTTTCACCCTGAATGATAAAAGAATTATAAGTAGTCCCGTTTTGTAAGCCAAATTCAACATCAAAGCGATCGCGATCCCAATCTAAACAACGAATGGCATTAGTTTCTGGTGCAATTTCGGTAATTTGTAAAGTCAGTCTGGCAGTAGATTTACTATTTTGGTTAATATCTGTCAATGCAACCATAAGTCAGTTACTCCTGGTTAAGTACTTTTAAATTTCCCTTAGCCCAAATTTTAATTGGATAGAACTTTAATACATCAAGAGTGAGAAAACTTTTTGCCTACTATTTATCACTCACTTGAATTAATACGTTCTCCTAAATCACAAAATGCTTTGGCTTTCTTTCTTTATATTTACGTGCAGCCTCTTAATTTGTAAAATATTTATTTCTGACTATATTGATTAGAGCGACTTATAGTAATAGCAAAAATTGTAGCTATTTATATTAACAGATAAAAATATAGATGAATTATAGATAAAAATCAATCTATCAAATAACAAATTATTTTTATATTAAGCTTGAATATCAAAAATAAGGAAAAACCAACAACATTTAATCTAATTAGCTTATAAATACATTTTTAATATATTATTGCTTATTTTTATAATTCAAATTGAGTATAAATACTCATTACAATGTTTTTGCTTTGTTCCAGCCTAAATTAAGTTCTAATCAGGATTTATCGTGAAAAACGCAATATTTTAGCAAATCAAATTAAAAGTAAAATCAATAACTTTTTATTTAGCATTATTGAGCTTTCTAAATTCTAACTATTGATACCAGGATCTAACTCCTTTTAATAAGAAATACTTGGTCATAAGATTACAAATCGTCATCTCAATTTAAAAATTTTAATGGTATTATTTTTACATAGACAAAAAACAATGCTTTTTAATATTGCATTGACCTTAATCTATATAATAATTAGTCTAAAATAATTTTTCTATCGCAACTTTATTTCCAGACTAGACAAATATTCAATTTATTTACTTCACAGCCAATCAAACAATTGAGATGGTTGCAAGGAGGATGTATGAGCAAATTATCTCGGCGCAAATTTTTATTTACTACTGGTACTGCTGCCAGTGCGGTGTTACTCAAGGGCTGCCTGGGAAACCCGCCCGAACCTGGGGGAGAAGCAGCTACAGAACAAGTACAAGCAACCGATATTAGTCCTGAAATGATGCCTGAAACTACCAAAGTTGTTTTAGGTTATATTCCCATCGTCGAAGCAGCAGCCTTAGTTATTGCCAAAGATACGAGTGCTCTTTTTAGTGGGTAGCAATGAGAGTAATAGTAAGCATTGATTTATATCTTTTTGAATCTATCTATTTTAAAAATAGGAGGACACCATCATGAATCAGACAAAGGCGAAACCATCCACAGGCGAAGGGTGGGCTGTCCATGTTTACGATAGCGATCGCCACCTGCGGTTTACTTGAGAGCCTTCGCATATTTGGGCGTTCAGTTGGGGCATTGGGGTTGGTCTTCTAATGGCCATTGTGTGGTCTGCGCTCTATAGCGCGTCCCATAGCTTCTCAAGCAATACCGAGTATTTAACAAACCTTTCGCTAACTCCTGAAACAATCTCTAGGGAAGCCTTCCGCGCTGAGCCTGCTAGTTCATTCCCCTTCGGAATAGATTGACTATTAGTCACGATTAGATATGACTCAGGCTTAGATCGTAAGCCTAAATTATCAATCGAATAAAATAATACTTTTCAAATTCTTGGAATTTAGTCAGCTTTTGTGCAGCTAGCTAATGGAATTAAATTAAATTAATGACAGAGGAATTACAACATGGATTTTTTGTCCGATTTCTTGACGAGCTTTTTGGAGCAGTTACAGTCGCCGACACTCGGCTTTCTAATTGGTGGTATGGTCGTTGCCGCCGTCGGTAGCCGACTATCAATTCCAGATCCAGTCTATAAGTTCATCGTCTTCATGCTGCTCATAAAAGTCGGCCTGACCGGTGGCCAGGCGATTCGCGACGCCAATTTGGCGCAGATACTGTTGCCCGCGGTGTTCGCCGTGGTAATAGGAATCCTTATCGTGTTCATCGGGCGCTACACGTTGTGCAAGCTGCCGAAAGTCAAAGTCGAGGATGGCATTGCGACCGCGGGCTTGTTCGGTGCCGTGAGTGGCTCTACTCTCGCCGCTGGCATAACGGTACTGGAAGGGCAAGGCATCCCATACGAGCCCTGGGCCGGCGCACTCTATCCCTTCATGGACATCCCAGCGCTCGTGACTGCGATCGTCTTGGCTAGCGTTTATATCAGCAAGCAGCGCGGTACCGCAGATGAGACTCTCAGCAAGCAGGAGACTCTCAGCAAGCAGCGCATTACCGCAGGCGGGTATCCTAGCGAGCAGCGCGGTACCGTAGGCGGGTATTCTAGCGAGCAGGGCATTACCGCAAGTGGGTATCCCAGCAAGCAGCGCGGTACCGCAGACAAGCGGGTCAAAATATGGCCCATCGTGAAGGAAAGTCTCCAGGGCTCTGCCCTATCGGCACTGCTGCTCGGCCTCTTTCTAGGCCTGCTAACCCAGCCAGAAAGTGTCTATGAAAGCTTCTACGACCCCCTCTTTAAAGGCCTGCTTTCGGTACTGATGGTGGTAATGGGTATGGAGGCCACGGCAAGGCTCGGCGAGCTGCGCAAGGTGGCTCAGTGGTACGCCGTATATGCCTTGGTGGCGCCGCTGCTGCATGGGTTCATTGCCTTCGGTCTCGGCATGATTGCCCACGTCACCACGGGATTCAGCCCTGGCGGCGTCGTACTCCTGGCCGTCATCGCTGGCTCCAGTTCAGACATCTCAGGGCCGCCCACTTTAAGAGCTGGTATCCCGTCGGCTAATCCCTCCGCCTACATCGGCGCGTCCACAGCCATCGGCACGCCGGTTGCGATTGCCATAGGAATACCGCTCTACATCGGGCTCGCCCAGGCGCTGATGGGCAGCTGATCCCAGACGGGTCGCGGCGGCTAGATCGGCGCCTGGGCGCGCGGTGCTGCCGTTTTCCTAAGTTTCTATGTAGTTTAATGAATACACACGTCAAGAGGTAACCAACATGACCCAGCAAGCCAGCAAGCTCGTCATCGTCACGGAAAAGGTGCTGCTAAAAAAGATCGCCAAGATCATCAACGAAGCCGGGGCTACCGGTTATACGGTGGTGGACGCTGGCGGTAAAGGCAGTCGCAACGTGCGCTCGCCAGGACAACCCACCGTTTCCGAAAACTTCTCGAATATAAAGTTCGAGGTGCTTACCCGCAATCGGGATATGGCCGTGAAGATTTCGGATGAGGTCGCAGCGCAGTTTTTCGACGATTATTCGGGCATCGCTTATCTCTGTGACGCGGAGGTACTGCACGCGCACAAGTTCTAACTCAAAACCTAGCCGAGCGAACCAAAAAATCTGGGGCATTACCCCAGATTTTTGGTGGCCGTGTTTCGTGCCTGCGGGACGTTGACGCCGGCGAAGAAGTCATTGACCCAGACCTATGGGCCGCGCGATCAAAGAACATATCGATCTAGTCGGATTGCGTCCTCATGCAGATAAAGAGCCAGGAATGCTCTCTGGAGGACAAAAACAGCGAGTGGCGATCGCTCGTGCTTTAGCGATTCGTCCCAAGTTACTGCTGCTGGATGAACCTTTTGGGGCATTAGATGCCTTAACCAGAGGTAATCTCCAAGAACAACTGATGCGAATCTGCGAAGAAAGCCAAGTCACCGCAGTTATGGTTACTCATGACGTAGACGAAGCGGTGTTGCTATCTGACCGTATTGTGATGATGACTAATGGGCCGAGTGCCGAGATTGGGCAGATTCTCGATGTTGATATTCCTCGTCCCCGCAAGCGGATGGAAGTGGTCGAACATCCCAGCTACTATAGTCTGCGTAGTGAGATGATTTATTTTCTCAATCAACAAAAACGACTCAAGCAACTACGGGCAAGAAAAACAAGTGCGATCGCTCGTCACGGTTTAGAAAAAGTCAACTTAGAAATCGGCTTTGTTCCTCTGACCGCTTGCGCCCCCTTAGCTGTAGCCCAAGAAAAAGGCTTTTTTACCAAACACGGTTTAGATGAAGTAACTTTAGTGCGGGAAACCAGTTGGCGAGGTATTGTCGATGGTCTAGTTGGCAGTTATGTCGATGCAGCCCAGATGCCTTCAGGAATGCCTCTGTGGTTAACTTTAGGAGGTCACAAGGAAAAGCCTGTTTCCGTAGTTAGTGCCTTGACTATGACCCGTAACGGCAATGGTATTACTCTAGATAAACGCTTTTATAACCAGGGAGTTAGGGAATTAGCAGATTTTAAAGAATTTATCCTCAAAACCCAAGATAAACGCCATATTCTAGGAGTGGTTCATCCTTCATCTATGCACAACTTACTGCTGCGCTACTGGTTAGCGGCAGGGGGAATCGACCCCGATCTTGATGTGGAACTGCAAAATATTCCTCCTGCACAAATGATCGTCGATTTACAAAACGGCACTATTGATGGTTACTGCGTGGGCGAACCTTGGAACTTCCGTGCCGCTGCCGAAGGAGTTGGTTTCACTATTGCCACCGACTTAGAAATTTGGCAGGGACATCCAGGTAAAGTTTTAGGAGTACGGGAAGATTGGGCAAATGCCTATCCTAATACCCATATTGCTCTGGTTAAGGCTTTATTAGAAGCTTGCCATTACTGTGCCGATCCTAACAATGCGCTGGAAATTGAGCAGATACTATCTCAACGCAAGTATGTAGGGACTTCGGTTGAATATATTCATCTTGGTAATCCCGATCGAGTTACTTGCGATCTACAAATGCCACTACGCGAGTATGCCCATCACCTATTTTATGGTGATGGAGTCAATCGCCCCAGTCGTACCGAACACCTGTGGCACATGACTCAATTAGCACGATGGGGACACACACCCTTTCCCCGCAACTGGTTAGAAATCCTGGAGAGAACCTGTCGCGTCAACGTCTTCAGTACCGCCGCTAGAGAGCTTGGCTTACTCGATACTAAATACAATCGCGGCAAAATCAAACTTTTTGATGGCACTCAATTTGATGCTGATGATCCAGTTGCCTATCTCAATAGTCTCAAAATTAAAAGAGACTTTAGCATCGCCGAAATTGTCTTAGATTCCCATTCCACTGCTGCCTAAAATTCTCATTCAACCAACGAATAATAATAGACCAATGCACAAGCAACCACTAAATTTAACTCAATCCAAACAAAACCGAATTTCTCCTACTCTCGATCGAGAATCCCCATTTTTATTAATTGAAGATGTTAGTAAATCTTATCCTACTCGTAATGGCGATTATATTGTACTCAAAAATGTCAACCTGACAGTCAAACAAGGAGAGTTTATCTGCGTTATCGGACATTCGGGCTGCGGTAAATCTACTTTACTCAATATGGTGTCTGGCTTTAACCAGCCCTCCGAAGGAAAAGTTCTGTTAGAAAATCAACCGATTATTAAACCTGGCCCAGACCGCATGGTAGTATTCCAAAACTACGCTCTTTTACCTTGGCGCACTGTCTTTGATAATGTTTACATTGCGGTTCATGCAGTTTATCCTCAAAAGTCTCAACAAGAAAAAAGAGCAATTGTTAAAGAACATTTAGCTTTAGTAGGACTCACCGAAGCAGCAGATAAAAAACCACCTCAAATTTCTGGAGGAATGAAGCAGAGAGTTTCTATTGCTCGAGCTTTAGCGATTCGTCCACGCGTTCTAGTTTTAGATGAACCTTTTGGGGCATTAGACGCAATTACGAAAGAAGAATTACAGGAAGAATTACTGCAAATCTGGAACGATCATCGCTGCACTGTACTAATGATTACCCACGATATCGATGAGGCTTTATTCTTATGCGATCGCCTGGTAATGATGACCAATGGCCCTGCTGCGAGTATTGGCGAAGTGATCGAAATTCCTTTTGAACGCCCGCGCGATCGCATTCAGATTATGGAAGATCCACTGTACTACAATCTGCGCAATCGCGCCCTAGAATTTCTCTACGATCGCTTTGCTCATGATGAAGCTTAAAGTAGTGGTCTGTCGATTTGTAATTGATAGGTTTAGATAAGCTATTAGCTTTTAGCTTTTCCTAAAGGACGACGCGGAGCTAGTGCTTTAGCATACCGCTACGCATATAGCTTTTAGCTTTTATAAGTTACCCAAACTCAATATTAGGATGAGCTAATTTAAAGCCAGCGTCTTTGATTTTTTGGTTAGAAAGCTTCATATTATAGGCGCGAGTAGAAGTTTGAGAACTATCCCAAGTAACTGGCGGCAAGTTGTAAGCCTCAAATAATCTCTGAAAAAATTCTTTGGTAGTCAAGAATTGATCGCTATTGAGATGATAAATTCCCTGTAACTGTTTGACTCTCGCAAAGTCGATCGCTCGCGCAATATCTTTTACGTGAACCCAATTAGTATAGTCTTTTCCTGTTCCTGGACGGGTTGTTCCTGCTACGCGCCTAAATATCTTAATTAATTCTCTTTTTGGTCCATATATTCCACTCAAACGAAGGATACAGGTTTTCATCTCTGTTTGAGGAACTGATAGCAATACTTGCTCTGTTTGGTGCAGAATTTCGCCAAACTCATCTTTGGGATTTACTGTAACAGTTTCATCGATAATATTGCCGCTTTGACAATTTATAATGCCATAGCTACTGGTATATATAAGTTGCTTAATTGATGGAGTAGCCCTAATTGCAGTCACGATATTCTGCGCCGTTGTTAAATAAGCTTGGCGATAGCCTTGGGGTGTGCGTTGCTTTGACCCTACGCTGAGAAGAACTACATCTCGATCTACTATTGCCTGTTTCAAACTTTCTAAATCGTTTCCGTTTAAAACAACTACTTTTGCAGCGATCGCCTGTAGCTCTGGTTTTTTATCTGGCGTAGTTGTGGTTACCGTTACGTCATGCCCAGCCTCTTGCCATAAAGAGGATACCGCACTCCCTACATATCCACATCCGATGATTGCTAATTTCATTTTATCCGTTTAATGTGAATTAGTTCCGTTTAGATTTACTGGTTTTTAGCTTTTCCTAAAGGACGACGCTAAGGACGCGCCTCCAGGCGCTAATCCTTTAGGGCTAGTCTATCACGGATAAGCGGAGCAGCGGACGCGAAGCTTATCCGAAGGTGTACCCTTTAGGGAATCCTTTAGGGCGGTCTTGGGCTTTGCAAGGCGCGTTTTGCGAGACAGTCCGTTGCGGGGG